>JAFYPY010000170.1 GCA_017547345.1 Bacillota bacterium
AAAAATTGAAAAGATCTTAGCTGTTCTAAACGGATACGGTATCAAAGATCTTGAAGAAGCTCATGAAATTTGCAAAGAAGCAGGTTTTGACCCATATAAGATTGTTAAGGAAATTCAGCCAATCTGTTTTGAAGACGTATGCTGGGCTTACGTTGCAGGTGCAGCTATTGCACTTAAGAAGGGTGCAGTAAAGGCAGCTGACGCAGCAGAAGCTATCGGTGAAGGCCTTCAGGCATTTTGTCTTGCAGGTTCCGTAGCTGAAGACAGAAAGGTTGGCCTAGGCCACGGTAACTTAGCGGCTATGCTTTTAAGAGAAGAAACAGACTGTTTCGCATTCTTAGCTGGTCACGAATCCTTCGCAGCAGCTGAAGGTGCAATTGGTATCGCTAAGTCTGCAAACAAGATTCGTAAGCAGCCACTTAGAGTAATCTTAAACGGTCTTGGTAAGGACGCTGCACAGATTATCTCTAGAATCAACGGTTTTACTTATGTTCAGACTCAGTTTAACTATCAGACAGGTGCTGTTGATGTAGTTAAGGAAGTTCCTTATTCAAAGGGCGAAAGAGCAAAAGTTCGTTGCTATGGTGCAGACGATGTTCGTGAAGGCGTTGCTATCATGCATTTAGAAAAGGTTGACGTTTCCATCACTGGTAACTCAACTAACCCTACAAGATTCCAGCACCCAGTAGCTGGTACTTACAAGAAAGAATGTATTGAACAGGGCAAGAAGTACTTCTCAGTAGCCTCCGGTGGTGGTACTGGTAGAACTCTTCACCCAGACAACATGGCAGCAGGCCCTGCATCCTATGGTATGACAGATACTATGGGTAGAATGCACTCTGACGCACAGTTTGCTGGTTCTTCATCCGTTCCTGCACACGTTGCGATGATGGGCTTTGTGGGCGCAGGTAACAACCCAATGGTTGGTATGTCTGTAGCTGTAGCTGTAGCTATCGAAGAAAGCTCAAAATAAATAAGAATTTAACGAAAAAACAAGAACACATTGTTTTCAGTAAAGTGAAAATGATGTGTTCTTTTTTATAGCATATATTTTGTTTTGTGAATGATTAAATGCTTATTTTGAAGAAGGTTTGTATGGTTTCTTTTCATCAGTTCTATTTAACAAGTAATCTACACTTGTATTATGATAAGAGGCAATAGAGCATAGAATTTCAGCAGGTATAGAACGTTCGCCTGCTTCATAATGTGAATATGCCCTTTGACTAATGTTGAGGACTTTAGCCATATGCAATTGTGTTAAATCTTTATCTTCTCTTAAAGCTCTAATGCGCCTATACATAGCTCAAATCCTTCCGATAATTTACATATGGTTATTATATGTTAGAACATAATGGGCTATTGAAAAATAGAACAAATTGGGCTAAAATTATATATAACAGTAGACTAGGAAAGAAGGGACAATTATGAAAAAGGTAATAGTAGGGATTTTAGCATTAATAATCTGTTTTTCGGTATTTGGTTGTAATTCCGATGATACAAGTGAAGATGGCAATATTGAAGAAAATGTTAAAGTTGAGTATTCCGGTAATTTAGATTATTATTATAATCTTCTTCAAGAGATGGATGATCCTGAAAAGGAACTTAAAGATAAATTACTTGAAGTAACAGGTGAATATACTGAAGAGTTTGGGGATCTTTATTATATTGGGGATTCGACTGGTGATATATACTGCTGTGTTTCTTTTGACGAAGAAACAGCAGATATAGAAGCACTAAAGAAAGGCAAGATAATAACTGTTACTGGTCGCTGCATAGATGCGAGTGATGATAGCATTCAGCTGACTGATGCAGTTTTAGACAAAGTAGCAGATAAAAAAGAAGGAACTTCTAAATCTGATAGTGAAAATAAACCTGAAGCAAAACCAGAGAAAGAATCGAATAAGAATGTAGAATCTGAGCCAGCATCTCAATCTGAAAAGGAACCTGAAACTGTTCCAACATGTTCAGTGTGTGGTGCTATTGACCATACAAGCCATCCAACATGTTCAGTGTGCGGAGCTATTGACCATACAAGCCATCCAACATGTTCAGTGTGCGGAGCTATTGATCATACAAGTCATCCAACATGTGCTACTTGCGGATCTACAGAACATGTTACACATCCTGAAGAGTATCAAGGAAATAGTGGAAATTCTGGAAACAGTGTAACGATACCTGAAGCAGAGAGTGGTGGAAATTTAGTATGGATTCCAGTCAATGGTGGAACAAAGTACCACTGTAGATCTGGATGTAGCAATATGAATGGCCCTATACAAGTATCTGTAGAAACAGCAATGGCAAACGGATTTACTGCTTGTGGCCGTTGCTATTAAAAAGTGACAAGGTATGAATGCATTATTAAAGAAATTAATATCATTTTTAGCTAATTCTATTTGCTTAATACTAGCTGTCATAGGTCTATTGGTCGTTGCTATGTTAGTGTTACCTCTTAATGAGAATATAAATGAGCCAGAAAAAGAAGATGTACACATTCAAACTGAGATATTTGAAAGGGAAAGTGACACAGAGGAAGATTATTCTGGAACAGAAGAACTGTCAGTTGAGGTGTTTGAACGGTCTACTTTCTCAGCAACATTCTTTGATGTAGGACAAGCAAATGCAGCTTTAATAGAGTGCGATGGTCACTATATGTTAATAGATGGTGGGAATAAAGCTGATTCTAGCAAGTTATATTCTATATTAAAAAATTTAGAAGTTGATTATCTAGACATAGTAGTGGGTACACATATGCACGAAGATCATATAGGCGGTTTGGCGGGTGCATTGAACTATGCTAGTGCTGGGATAACTTTATGTCCAGTAACAGATTATGACTCGGATGTTTTTAATGACTTTAAGCGTTATGCTGAAAGCAATGGTGGAGGGATTATAGTCCCCCAAATCGGTGATATATATAGTTTGGGCAAGGCAACTGTGACCATTCTAGGGTTAAATGCTGGGGATGAAAATGACGCATCTATTGTTCTTAAAATACAATATGGTGAAACAGCATTTCTTTTCACAGGAGATGCAGGTCGTGATGCAGAAAGGGTGATTTTAGATTCCAAAGCGAATTTATTAGCAACAGTTCTTAGTGTTGGCCATCATGGCAGTGAAAGTTCAACTACATACCCGTTTTTGCGTGAGATTATGCCTAAGTATACAATAATTTCTGTAGGAGACAATAACTATGGGCATCCTACTGAAGCAGTACTAAGTCGCTTAAGAGACGCAGGTGTTGATGTCTTTCGTACGGATTTGCAAGGCGATATCCAATGTATTACAGACGGCAGAAACATAACAATTAAAGTTGAAAAAAATGCAGAAATTGATACTTTCATACAAAAACCAAATTCAGTTATTGAAAAGGTGGAAAATACTGCAGAGACAGGTAGTGAGAATTTATATATCTTAAATACAAACACGCACAAATTCCATTATCCCCATTGTTCAAGTGTAAATAAAATGAAGGACAGCAATAAGGTTACCTATTCAAGCACACGACAAAAACTTCTTGATACGGGATACTCTCCATGCGGGAATTGCAATCCTTAATTCTATCTTTCAGTATATTTTGTGTTGCTCAAATGAATTTATTAAATATGCGGTGTGCTTTGTTGATTTTGAAATATAATAATGGTAAAATCATTAATTAGAAATAAAAAATCAAAGGGGAATACCAATGAAAAAAATATTATCAATAATATTAATCTTATCATTAGTTTTTGGATTAGGTGTATTGTTTACAGGTTGTGGCAAGAGTGAGCCTTATAGCAACTATGACTTATCTGAATATGTAACTTTACCGGACTACAACACATATGAAATTACAGTTCCAAATGTTGAGATTACTGATGCAGACATTGAAGCTGCAATTCAAAAGAACCTTGAAGCAGCTGCAACTACAGAAAATGTAACTGAGGGTACAGTTGATGAAGGCGACACTGTAACTGTTGCATTCGAAGGAACTCTAGAAGACGGAACAAAATCAGAGGGAATGAAGTCCGAAGGTTCAAGCTTAACTTTAGGATCAGGACAGTTTATACCGGGCTTTGAAGAAGGCCTTTATGGAGCAACTATTGGTGAAGAAGTTACTTTAGACTTAAAGTTCCCAGATCCATACCAGAATAATGAAGAACTATCCGGAAAGGGAGTTACTTTCAAGGTAACTGTTAAAGATAAACAGGTTAAAAAAGTTCCTGAATTTAACGAAGATTTCGTAAAAAACAATTCTGACTTTGAAACTATAGAAGAATATAGAACGGAACTAGTAAAGGCACTGGAAAAGGCTGAATACGAAGATCAACTATATACAATTAAGTTTGACCTTTATTCAAAGATTGTAGAAGAAACTGAAGTAATAAAGTATCCGGACAAGGAAGTTAAAAACCAGACAGATGTTGTAAAACAGACTTACAAGGATGAGGCGAAAGCTGCAGGGGCTAAGTGGGAAGATTACCTAAAGAATACTCTAAAAGTAAGTGAAGATGAATTTAACAAAATGTCTGAAGACTATGCAAAGGAAGTAATTAAGCAAGAAATGATTATTTATTCTGTTGCAGCTAAGGAAGAAGTTGTCGTTTCTGATGAGGAATATGAAGAATACCTTAACTCTCTGCTTATTTCTGCCGGGTACAAAGATGCAGAAACATTTAAGACATATACAGGAATGTCAATTGAAGAGTATGCCGAAACATATATGTTAGATAGAGATTTACTTTTAACAAAGGAACTTGATAAGATTTACGAACGTCTAGCAAACAAATAGTAACATCAATTTGAACAGCCACCAAAGGATAACTTGGGTGGCTGTTTTTTGTATGTAATAATCCTTTGACAATTAGAATATATATGACTAAAGGGGAGGATGAAAAATGATAAGCACAGATAAACTTAAAAATAAAGAAGTGATAAATATAGGAGATGGCAAGAGCATAGGGTTTGTATATGATATAGAAGTGGATTTGGAGAAAGGAACTATTGACGGAATTGTCATACCCGGAACGAAAGGTTTTTTGGGGTTATTCTCAAAGAATGACAGTGATACTATCATAAAGTGGGACAAAGTTAGGACTGTTGGAGACGATGTGATTCTAGTAGAACTAGATGCTTTCTAGGCTTGCAACCACCACATAATGTGGTGTATAATGTTTCAATAAGTACGAAGGAGGAATTGTCCATGAGATGTCCATTTTGTGACAGTGCAGATACAAAAGTAATAGATTCCCGTCCCACAGAAGAGGGACATGCTATTAGACGAAGAAGAGGCTGCGATAAGTGCAATAAGAGATTCACTACTTATGAGAAAGTAGAAGAAACTATTTTAATGGTAATTAAGAAGGATGGCCGAAGAGAAGCCTTTGATAGAGCTAAAATTCTTAACGGAATTATAAAAGCTTGTGAAAAGCGTCCTGTTACTGTGGCTCAAATGGAGGAAATAGTATCTGAAATTGAAAAGACTATCAGCAACTCAATGGAAAAGGAAATCGAAAGCTACGACATAGGAGAGCATATCATGAATCACCTAAAAGATGTTGATGAAGTTGCTTATGTTAGATTCGCTTCTGTATACAGACAATTTACAGATGTTAATACCTTCGTTAAAGAGATTGAAAAGCTTATAGGCCCAAAAACCAAAAAATAACGATATTGAGGATAAGAGGAGAACAAATGGCACAGACTTTCAAAATAGCAATTGACGGACCTGGTGGTGCAGGCAAGTCAACAATAGCAAAGCTAATAGCAAAAAAATTAGGAATTGATTATATCGATACAGGCGCTATGTATAGAGCTTTAGGCTTAAAGATGATGAACCTAGGTCTTGAATTACAAGACGAAGAAGCTCTTAAAGAAGTTTTGGCAAAAACTGAAATTGACTTCAAAGATGGTGACATAATCCTTGATGGGCAAGTAGTAAGTCAGCTTATTAGAACACCGGAAGTTTCAATGGCGGCTTCAAAGGTTTCAGCATTTTCTTTTGTAAGAAAACATATGGTAGCTGCTCAGCAGAAGATGGGAGAAAGCAAGAGCGTAATTATGGATGGTCGTGACATCTGTACAGATGTTTTCCCGGACGCTGAGTATAAGTACTTTGTGACAGCTGATGCAAAAGAGAGAGCCATGAGAAGATATAAGGAACTTCTCGAAAAGGGTCAGGAAGCTGTTTTCGAACAGGTTCTAGCAGACATAGAACAGAGAGATTATAACGATTCAACAAGAGCTGTTAGCCCTCTAAAACAGGCACCTGATGCTGAACTTGTTGACACTACACATATGACAATCGAAGAAGTTGTGAACTACATTTGCGACAAGGTAAAAGCATAATTATTACCTCCTATGGCAAAACTACCATAGGAGGTTTTTTTATGGAAAAAACACATTTGAGAAGAAACAAATCGCTATTTATTGCCTACTGCGTGGTTATAACACTGCTTATGGGAAGAGTTGCTTTCATTCAGATAATAAGCCACGAAGAATTAGAGCAGGCCGCTATATCTCAATATGAGATAGTAATAGAAAACCTAGATACGAGAGGCATAATTTTGGACCGAAACTATAGACCTCTTACAGGTGGAACTAATCAGTACTATTATTTTATTAGAAAAGAAAAAGAGGACAAGAAGCTTGAAAACATAATTCTAGATCTACGAGGCAGAGTAGTTTCGACAGAAGATTCTTCTTATTTGGTTTTTAGAACAGAAGACTTTAAGGAAAAAAAGAATGCGTTGCTTAAAGAAGAGTATGGTGCGTATGTGTTTAGATCTCAAGCAAGGTATGCGGACGACCAAATCGCATGTCACTTGGTAGGCTATATAAATCAAGACGAAAAAA
>JAFYPY010000171.1 GCA_017547345.1 Bacillota bacterium
CTTGGTGCACGAGTTTATACAGCGCCATCACTTGTACTATAAGTAAAAATGGAAGGAGAGCAGCTTTTGCTCTCCTCTTTTGTTATAAGAAAACTTGATTTCTGATTTTATAGCTTTACTCAACATAGTGTTGATTTTATCTTATAAATGAAAAGATAATTTATAGGGAAGAAAAAATAAAAAAATATTAAATAATAATAGGAATTATTATTGACAAGCAATAAATACTATGCTATATTAACATCAAGATAAGAAAAACGCAGGAAGGAGTCATGAGATATGGAAGGTGAAAAGAAACTTCGTTACTCACGTCAAAGAGAAAGAATTTATGAATATCTACTAGCTTCAAAGGAACATCCATCAGCAGAAACGGTGTATGAGGCTCTTAAGGAAGAGATTAAAGGTCTTTCCCTTGGCACAGTGTACAGAAACCTGCGACTGCTAGAGGATCTGGGGAAGGTAAGACGCGTAACCTCATTCCAGAATACTGAAAGATACGACGCTTGTTGTGGGGACCATGTACACTTCCTTTGTACAGCATGTGGATGTATCGTAGATGTTCCTAATGCAGACGTCGAAAAAATCAGAGAGGCGGCGGCTTTGGGCAATGGTTATAGCCTAAACCAAATCAATCTGACATTAAACGGACTTTGTCCGAATTGTCTTAACAAAGGCAACTAACAATAGTAAATAGATTTAAGATTAAAAGGAGAATAGAATTATGTCAATGATCAATAAAGAAGTAAATGAATTTAAGGTACAGTCATATCAGAATGGTGAATTTAGAGAAGTAAGCAAAGCTGATATTTTAGGTAAGTGGAGTGTATTCTTCTTCTACCCTGCAGATTTCACATTTGTATGTCCTACAGAGTTAGAAGATTTAGCAAATAAGTACGAAGAGTTCAAGGCTGCTGGCTGCGAAATCTATTCCGTATCAACAGATACACATTTCGTACACAAGGCATGGCATGATGCGTCCGAAAGAATTAAGAAGATTCAGTATGTAATGTTAGCTGACCCAACACACGCTCTTTCTAGAGACTTCGAAGTTCTTATTGAAGAAGACGGTCTAGCTGAAAGAGGAAGCTTTATCGTAAATCCAGAAGGAAAGATTGTTTCCTACGAAGTAAGTGCAGGTAATGTTGGTAGAAATGCAGATGAACTATTCCGTAAGTTACAGGCATGCCAGTTCGTATATGAAAATGGGGATGAAGTTTGCCCTGCTAAGTGGCAGCCAGGTGCTGAAACACTAAAGCCAAGCTTAGACCTAGTTGGACAGCTTTAATTAGAAATTATGGCACCGGGGGACAACTCCGGTGCTTTTTAGTAGAGAGGTAATGATATATGAATAATTTATATGACGTAGTAGTTATCGGTGGTGGCCCAGCGGGGCTTACAGCCGCTTTATATCTAGCAAGAGCTAAATACAGAGTAGTCGTAGTAGAAAAAGAAAACTTCGGTGGACAGATCACAATCACTCACGAAGTTGTAAACTATCCAGGCGTTGGCAAGACTAGTGGCAAGGCTCTTACAGAAACAATGAGAAAACAGGCCGAATCCTTCGGGGCTGAATTTATGCTTGCAGAAGTAGAATCCCTAGACATGGAAGGCGATGTAAAAACAATTAAGACAAGCCGTGGCGAACTTAAGGCTTTCGGCGTGCTACTAGCAACCGGAGCTCACCCTAGAATGGTAGGCTTCGAAGGCGAAGAAGATTTTAGAGGAAGAGGAGTTGCATACTGTGCAACTTGTGACGGCGAATTCTTCACAGGAAAGGAAGTTTTCGTAGTAGGCGGAGGTTTTGCAGCTGCAGAAGAAAGCGTTTTCCTAACAAAATATGCAAACCACGTAACAGTTCTAGTGAGAGGTAAAGACTTCTCCTGTGCAGAATCTGTTGCTGAACATACAAGAAACAACGAAAAGATTACTGTTCTTACAGAAACTGAAGTTGTTAATGTTGCTGGCGATGATGCAGTAAGAAGCATCAAGTATAGAAACAAGGCCAATGGAGAAGTTTTGGAGTATAAGGCTAAGGACGGAGATAATATCGGCGTATTTGTATTCGCGGGTTATCAGCCGGCAACAGATCTAGTTAAGGAACTTGGAGTTACAAATGAGCAGGGCTATGTTGAAACAGACCG
The DNA here is from genome assembly GCA_017547345.1 of Bacillota bacterium. The sequence continues at coordinate 2,142 of JAFYPY010000171.1, forward strand.
TTCTATGAAGACGGCGGTAGAAGGCCTATATGCGGCGGGAGATGTGTGTATAAAGCCGCTTAGACAGGTTGTTACTGCAGTTGGAGACGGCGCTCTTGCAGCAACTGAACTGGAAAAGTACGCAGCAAAGATGCAGAAAAAGACAGGTCTTAAACCAGCTCAGCCACAGCAGAAAAAAGAAGAACCTGTAAACGAAGCACCGGCGAATCAGGCTAAAGAGTCTGCTCTATTTGATAGCGATATGATGGCCCAGCTTAATACAGTTTTCGGAAGAATGGCAAATCCGCTAGTTCTAAAGCTATACCTTGATGAAAGACCGGTATCCCTAGAACTTAAAAATTACATGGAAGAGTTAGCGAAGGTTACAGACAAGATTTCTGTTGAAATCTCAGGCGAGGAAATTGCAGAAAGACCTTGTGTGAGGGTATGCCGCGCCGACGGTAGCTGGTCTGGACTTGCTTTCCACGGTGTACCGGGTGGCCACGAGTTTACATCCTTCGTCCTTGGCTTATACAATGCGGCAGGTCCAGGACAGGCTCTTGATGAAGTGGTTCTTGCAGGTGTTCGCGCTGTTGATAAGAAGACAGACATTAAGGTGCTAGTTTCACTTTCTTGCACAATGTGTCCGGAATTAGTTACAGCGACTCAGAGACTGGCTGCAGAAAGCGACAAGATTACTGCAGAAGTCTTCGACCTTAACCACTTCCCAGATATCAAGGATAAGTACAAGGTTATGAGCGTACCATGCCTAGTTATTAACGATGGCGAAAAGGTATCCTTCGGTAAGAAGAATGCGGCGCAGGTATTAGAGCTAATAAAATAATTTGGTTTTGAAGGAGGGTTTTATCCCTCCTTTTTAGTTATACTAAAAGCTAGAGGGGTTGATTCTAAAATTAGCCTATGCTATAATTTAGGTTACGCATTATGCGAGAATATAATATTAAGAAGGTAGTAAAAGATGAAAGAAATTTTGTTAAGAGAGCTTTTTAGAAACACAGCTGAGTATGCAGATAAAGAAGTTTTAATTAAAGGCTGGGTAAGAAATAACAGAAATTCTAACAAGTTTGGTTTTATTGAATTAAATGACGGTTCTTTCTTCAAATCCGTGCAGGTAGTATATGAAGAAGAATTTATCGATAACTTTGAAGAAATTTCAAAGGCATACGTTGCAACTGCGCTAGCTGTTAAGGGTACAGTAGTATTAACTCCAAACGCTAAGCAGCCATTCGAAATCAAGGCTAAGGAAGTAGTTGTAGAAGCAACATCTACTCCGGATTATCCTCTACAGCCAAAGAGACACTCCATGGAATTCTTAAGAGAAATCGCTCACTTAAGACCAAGAAGTAACATGTTCTCCGCGGTTTACAGAGTAAGATCTTTAGTTGCTTACGCAATCCACAAGTTCTTCCAGGAACAGCACTTCGTATATGTTCACACTCCAATTATCACAGGAAGTGACTGCGAAGGCGCAGGCGAAATGTTCAGAGTAACAACTCTAGACATGGACAATCCGCCAAGAAACGAAGACGGTTCCATCGACTACAGCCAGGACTTCTTCGGCAAGGAAACAAGCTTAACAGTATCCGGACAGCTTCAGGGTGAAACTTATGCACTAGCATTCCGTAACATCTATACATTCGGACCTACATTCCGTGCAGAAAATTCTCACACTGGTAGACACGCCTCCGAATTCTGGATGATCGAACCTGAAATTTCGTTTGCAGACTTAAACGACAACATGGAACTTGCTGAAGCGATGATTAAGTACATCATCAACTACGTACTAGAAAACGCTCCAGAAGAAATGCAGTTCTTCAACAGCTTCGTTGACAAGGGTCTAATCGAAAGATTAAACAAGATCGTTGCTGCAGACTTCGGCAAGGTAACATATACTGAAGCAGTAGAATTACTAAAGAAATCCGGCAAGGAATTCCAGTACCCAGTTGAATGGGGCATCGACCTTCAGACTGAACACGAAAGATACCTAACTGAAGAAATCTTCAAGAAACCTATCTTTGTAACAGACTATCCAAAGGATATCAAGGCATTCTACATGAGACTTAACGACGACGGCAAGACAGTTGCAGCATGTGACTTACTTGTTCCAGGCGTTGGCGAAATCATCGGTGGTAGCCAGAGAGAAGAAAGATACGATGTTCTTAAGGCTAGAATGGATGAAATGGGCCTTAAGGAAGAAGATTACTGGTGGTACATGGATCTTAGAAAGTACGGCGGCGTAAAGCATGCAGGTTACGGACTAGGATTCGAAAGAATCATCATGTACATCACAGGTGTTTCCAACATTAGAGACGTACTACCGTACCCAAGAACACCAAATTCAGCAGACTTCTAAAGACATTAAAATAGACTTTAATGAATATGAAACTCTACAATATTTTATCAAAATGTTGTGGAGTTTTGTTTTTTGGAAAAATACAACAGGCTAAAAAGGATTAGAAATTTTATTTGGATTATAAACACAAAAAAACTCACCAAATGCCGTGCACACCAACAAAAGGTGTTGTTTTTCTGCAATCCATTTGATATAATAATTTCAATTGCAAATTAAATCGGGAGGTCTTGTAAATGAAAGGCTATACAAGTGAAACAATTAGAAACGTTGCATTATTAGGA
>JAFYPY010000172.1 GCA_017547345.1 Bacillota bacterium
AATAAATGGGAAAAGATTGAAAATCTTTCTGTAGAAGAACTTACAACTATTGAAGGTATTGGAGAGGTTATGGCTTCTAGCTTTAGGGCATACTTTGACGATGAAGACAACCAAAAAAACGTGAAGGATCTTCTTGCTGAACTAAATTTAGACGAGACTGTAGTAGAAACAGGAACAGGACTTGCAGGCATGACCTTTGTTATAACGGGAAGTTTAAATCATTTTGAAAATAGAGAAGTTCTTAAGGAGCAGATTGAAAAGGCAGGTGGGAAAGTATCTGGTTCGGTAAGTGCTAAAACTAGTTACTTGATAAATAACGATGTTACATCTTCTTCAGGGAAAAACAAGAAGGCTAAAGAACTTGGAATTCCAATCATTGATGAAGAGAAAATAATAGAAATGCTTGAAATCTAAAGAAAAAAAGACTATAATAGATAGGTAATTAAATTGCCCTTAGAGAGCTTCGCCTGGCATGGTTTGGGTCCTGCGCAATGGGATGCCGTGAACCTTGTCAGGTCCGGAAGGAAGCAGCAATAAGCGGAAGTTCTTATGTGCCGCAGTAAAGCCTTCTCCAGCGCCACGCGTTGCTCTCTAAGGGCAATTTTTATAAAGGAGCAATATATATGTATACTGCATTATACAGGACCTGCAGACCTGAAACTTTTCAGGAGATACTAGGGCAGGAACATATAGTAAAAATATTAAAAAATCAGGTAGAATCGCAGTCTTTAAGCCATGCGTATTTATTTTGTGGAACTCGAGGTACCGGTAAGACTACTACTGCAAGAATACTCGCAAAAGCAGTAAACTGCCTTGCTGAAGAAGGTAAACCTTGTGGAGTTTGTTCACATTGCAAAGCGATTAAAGAAGGACAGTTTTTAGATGTAATAGAAATCGATGCTGCTTCTAATAATGGTGTAGAGAATATAAGAGAACTGAGAGAAAGTGTCAAGTATCCGCCTGCAATAGGAACCAAGAAGGTTTATATTATAGACGAAGTTCATATGCTTTCTACAGGTGCTTTTAATGCTTTGCTAAAGACACTTGAAGAACCACCTGAGCATGTAATGTTTATACTTGCGACGACGGAACCACAGAAACTGCCGCCTACTATACTTTCAAGATGTATGCGTCTTGACTTTAGACGAGTGTCACAAAAGGTGATAGCAGACAATATGAAAAATATTTGTCAGGGTCGAGGTGTGACGGTTACTGAAGATGCTGTAAGACTCTTGGCTAACAGTGCAGATGGATCTGTTAGAGATGGTCTTAGCATTTTGGATCAAGTTTTGGCCGGCGGAGACAAAGTCATAGACAGGGAGAAAGTTTTAGAATATGTTGGAACTATCGGAGAAGATTTCTTTATAGATCTAACTGAACTTGTTTCCCTTAAAAAAACAGCGGAAGCCCTTGTCCTTTTGAATGATGTTTTACAGGAAGGCAAAGATGTAAAACAACTTATGAAGGATTGGGTTAGCCACTATAGAAGTTTACTCATCACAAAGTTTGTCAAGGATGCAGAGGATATGCTTAATATGTCCTCTGAAAATATAAATAAGGTTAGGGAGCAAAGCAAACAGATAGGGCTGGATGAAATAGATTTTGCCGTTACAAAGCTTTCTAAGACTATCAACGATGCTAGATGGTCAACTAACCCTAGAGTTCTTTTTGAACTTGCAATTGTTTCTATTGCAGCGGGTGAAGAACATGAAGAAACAGTCATAAGAAAGAAACCTATAGTAACTGCTTCCAGTACCGAAACCGAAAAACAAACAAATATGCTTGCCAAAAGCTCATTACAAAAGTCGGTAGTTGGAAACAAACCAGAACTTCAAAGTTTTTCGAAAAATAATGACGAATTGTGGAATGGCATTTTTGAAGACGGGGAAGCAAGCGACGGTAGCTATAACCTTATAAAATTAGGAACAAAACTGGCGCATATATCAGAAGATACATTTACAATTGTTGCCAATGGTACCTTTACTCAAGGTTATGTAGAACAAAAGAAAGCGGACCTTGAAAGGTTTATGACAGAAAAGACTGGCAAAAGATTAAAGCTAATTTGTAAGCTTCAGGGGCAAGTAGAACCCGAGAAGGAAATAGATAATACGAGAGAGTTGGCAGAACAAGCAGAAGAACTCCTCGGCATTAAAATTGATATTGAATAGTTTTAGGAGGATAAAGATTATGGGAAGAGGAATGAGAGCAGGCAAGAGACCTTCCGGAGGTGGAATGGGAAGCATGCAGAAACAGATGCAGCAGATGCAGGCTATGCAGAGGAAGATGGAAGCTATGCAGGCTGAAATCGACAAAAAAGAAGTAGAAACAACAGCTGGTGGTGGAGCAGTCACAGCGACTATTAATGGAAAAAAAGAAATTGTTAAACTTGACTTAAAGCCTGAAGTAGTTGATCCTGATGATATCGAAATGTTACAGGACTTAATCATCGTTGCTATAAATGAGGGATTACGTCAGATTGATGAAATTCAAAATGCAGAAATGAGCAAACTAACAGGAGGACTTGGAATTCCAGGTCTATAAAATAGAGGAACAGTATGAAACAATACCCTAAACCACTTGCAAAATTAATAGGCGAACTGTCAAAGTTACCGGGAATTGGTTATAAGACCGCGCAGAGACTGGCATTTCATATTTTGGCATTAGATGATGAAGAAGCTTCAGGTCTTGCAGAAGCAATTATATATGCAAAAAAAGAAATGAAATATTGCAGTGTATGTGGAAACTTGACGGATCAAGACCCCTGTGTAATATGCTCAGATTATGCAAGGAGAAGAGATCTTATCTGTGTAGTGGAGAGTCCTAAAGACGTAGCTGCAATGGAAAGGATAAAGGACTTTAATGGTCTATATCATGTTTTGCACGGAGTAATTTCGCCGATGGAGGGGATTGGTCCTGAAGATATTAACTTAAAGTCACTTATACAGAGACTTCAGCAGGAAGATGTAAAAGAGTTGATTGTGGCAACAAATCCTAATATTGAAGGTGAGGCTACAGCTATGTATATAGCAAGGCTTATAAAACCGTCTGGAATAAAGGTTTCAAGAATTGCACATGGGCTTCCTGTGGGTGGTGACCTTGAATACGCAGACGAAGTGACACTTCTAAAAGCGATGGAAGGTAGACGAGAACTATAATGATTATAAAAAATTATCTCTCTAAGATTAGAGAGATAATTTTTTTTCTTTAGCCAACTGGATGAGATATGAGTATTTTGCCCTAGCGGCTAAGAGATTATAGGAGGCATAATCGATTGCCCTATCGTCTGTAATTTCATTAAATTTCTTAGTTGCTAAATCAAGTTCGTATCGTGCAGTGTCGATATATTCGTGTAGCTGTGCTTCTTCAGAATAGTTTTGCTTCAAAGCGTTGGAGCCTTTAATATTCAATTACATCACACCTTTCTGTCTTGTCTAATTCTATTTTATTCCAAAGTCACATATTTTATACAGAAGATGGAGGGAAAGATATGGGACTTGATTTAAGTATTTATATTACATATATTGGTATGATTATTATGGTTTTTGTATTTGGCAAACTTTTTTTATGGCCGTTAAAAAATATACTAAGATATGTTTTGAATATTGTGGCAGGGGGAATATTACTATTGCTGATAAATTATTTTGGACAAAGCATAGATTTGTTTATACCATTTAATATCCTAAATGCATGTATTACAGGGATTTTAGGTCTTCCGGGAGTAGTTATGCTATTGCTTTTGACTACTTGATTTTTTTATGGTATAATTGCACAAATCGTGCGTGATTAATATGATTACAATAAAAGGAGAAACTAAGATGAAAAGAGTAGACTTAATCGGCGTTCAGATGGACCTTGGTGCAGGTACACGTGGCGTTAATATGGGCCCTGCTGCAATTAGATATGCAGGTGTTAAGAAGGACATCGAAGATTTGGGTTATGATGTTGTTGATAAGGGTGACCTAATCCCTAAAATGGAAGGGGAAACATCCGAAAAACTAAGATTCTTTGAGCAAGTAAATGACGTTAATAAGAAACTGTATGAAGAAACATTAAAGTCTCATGAAGACGGTGCTTTCCCTATTATCTTAGGCGGAGACCATAGTGTAGCTGCTGGTAGTATTTCTGCTACAGCTCAGCATTTCAAGAATATCGGCGTTATTTGGGTAGATGCTCACGGCGACTGGAATAATGATGAATCATCTCCTTCTGGCAACATGCACGGAATGCCATTCTCAGCAGTATGCGGAGCAGGCCCTGCTGTAATGGTAGATTTTGGACAGGAACCAGTTTATGTAAATACTAAGAATGCTGTACAGATTGCAGGTAGAGACATTGACCCAATGGAAAGAATCAGAATGAGAGAGCATGGTGTAACTGTATTCTCCATCGCTGATATCGACAGAATGGGTATGCCGGCAGTAATCGAAGAGGCAATTAGAATTGCTTCTGATGGAACTGAAGGTATCCATGTAAGCTTTGATATCGACTCTGTAACTCCTGAAGCAGCTCCAGGAACAGGCACAATCGTACATAGCGGACTTACTTTGAGAGAAGCTTTCTATTTAGTGGAAACACTTTGCACAAGTGGTAAGGTATTAGCTCTTGATATGGTAGAAGTTAATCCAATGCTAGACATCAAGAATATGACTGGCGAACTTGCTAAGGAATTGATTCTTTCTATGTTAGGAAAGGTTGTATACTAATTTATAGGAAATATAAAAGAGATGGATTTTAAATCCATCTCTTTTTTTTAGTAAGGTTTTTTGTAGAATCTGCCGTTAATCTGTTCTGTATTAATTACGTTAATGAAAGCCTTTGGATCGATTTCTTTTATTGCAGCAATTACTACATCTACTTGCTCTCTGCCAATTACTGAGTAAAGGATGTTTCTTGGGGCACCTTCAAAACAGCCTGTGGCTTCTATTAAAGTAGCGTCATGCTTAGTTATTTCTCTTATTCTTCCATAGACGGCTCCTGGTAAATCTGTGATTATGAGAAGCGTATCCTTTTGGTAGCGTTTGAACATCATTTGGATTACCTGGGTGCTTGTGTACTGATAAATAATTGAATATAAAGCTTTATCAAAACCGAATAACAAGCCTGCAGTAACTAGTATTACGACATTTCCGGCAAAAATATAGTTCCAAGCATCGATGCCCTTTCTCTCGGAAAAATAAATGGATATGAAATCAGTACCACCACCGCTTGCTTCAAATAATAAGCATATGCTAATTGCAACACTTCCTAAGATACCGCCAAAGATTGCAATAAGCAATGTATCATAGGTGATAGTGAAAGAAGGGAAAAAATCTGTTAACACACCAGATAAAGCAACTACATAAAATGAATACAATGTGAACTTAACGCTTATGAACTTTAGGCCTATGAAGGCAGGAATTAAATTCAAAGGAAGGTAGAGGGCTGAATAAGGAATATGGAAATCAAAAACCAACTCTACAATTCTTTGAATTAGAACTGTTAAACCACTAAAGCCTCCAGGGTACAGTCCACCGGTTTGAACAAAGCTTTTCAAATTAAAGGCCATAATACACGATGCTAGTGTTAAAGCTAAAAGTGTTTTTAGTTCTTTTTTGATGTTAAAATTTTTTTCTTTTGACATGTCTAGTACCATTTTATTCTTAAGTTTCAGGAAGTTTTGAAACGTCTATCCATTCTAAGCTTTTCGAATACTTGAAAAGTTCGTCACAAGTAAATTCAATAGCGCTGTTGCTACTGCCGCATGCAGGGAAGATGGTTTCAAATCTTTTAAGGGAGTCATCGCAATAGATCTTTACATTTTCGTTTGTAATACCGAAGGCGCATACTCCACCGACTGCATGCCCTGTAAAAGCAATAGCTTCATCTGGAGAAAGCATTTTAGCCTTCTGCTTAAACTTGTCCTTAAACTTTCTGTTATCAATTTTTGCATCTCCAGCCATTTGGATTAAAATACAGCCATCTTCTCCATCTTTGAAAGAAAGAGTTTTGCATATTCTCGCCCCTTCAACTCCTACAGCCTGCGCCGCTAATTCCACTGTTGCGCTGGAAACATCAAATTCCATAATTTTATCTTCAAGACCGTATTGTCTGAAGTACTCTCTTACAACTTGTATAGACATATTTTTACCTCAACAATTAAAATAAATTACAACATTTAATTATATCATAATTAATAAAGAAAAGAAGATTTTTTTATTGGGTACTTTAAATGTGTTTGTTTTTCATCACAAAAAAACTCTAAAATATTATCATATTGACAAAATTCCTTTCTTTTGTTAAAGTAGATATATTAGTGACTAAGCCTTAAAAAATGGCTTAAAATACATATTGGAGGACTTATTATTATGGAACAGAATAACCTTAATAACCAAAAAGGTCAGTTCGGTTCAAACTTCGGTTTCTTAATGGCTGCAGTTGGTTCCGCGGTTGGTCTTGGTAACTTATGGGGATTCCCTTACAAAATGGGTGCAAACGGTGGTTTCGCATTCTTAATTCTTTATTTAGTACTAGTAGTATTCGTAGGTTACGTAATTCTAGTATCTGAACTTGCTTTAGGTAGAAAAACAGGCAAGGGTGTTGTAGGTGCTTATGAAGCATTATCTAAGAAGTACGCATTTATCGGTTGGATGGGTGCAATCGCTCCTTGGTTAATCTTATCCTTCTACTCCATGCTTGGTGGATATTGTATCAAGTATGCAATCGCTAACTTA
>JAFYPY010000173.1 GCA_017547345.1 Bacillota bacterium
ACATGTTCCTTTTTATCGTTAATATAATGATACATTGATTGTGCAAGTAAATGTTGCGCCGGCCAGTAAGTATATGAGCACAAAATCCAAGTTAACCTTGAGCTTTCGCCAAACATATCTATGGCGAGAATTAGGTCAGAGAATAAGAATAATAACGACCCTACTCCCACGATCCATGTAAAAGCGCTTTGTTTTTCTTTAAGGTTAGATAAAGCCTTTCCTAGCATCCATGAAATTATAATTGCATAAGCTATTAAGACCTTTTCCATGATAGGATCCTCAACATTAATGAATGGAGTTCCTATTACAATAAATATTGAAATCGCACTGATTGGAAGTACAAAGTAAATGTCCTTTAGGCAAGGTTTTTCTATTATGTTATATGCAACAATATAGAAAACATGGCCTAAAGCAAATGCTGCAACTCCTATCATAAAATTAATTCCTAGTAAAACATCGGCTAGCATACCAAGAAACAGCCCTACTTCAATAACATAAAGCACCTTTGTTTCTTGAAATCCATTTTTCTTTGCATAAACTAGGTTTATAATCCCGTGTATGAAAAACCATGAGCTTGTTACACCCTTTAACCATAATCCACCGTGGTAATCATAATAAATTAAACATAAAATTCCCAAGATAAAGATTACTATATTTGTTACAAAAAACTTCTTATCTAAACTGCTTCTCATTTTATTTATCTACTCTCTTTTTGTATTCTTCACACCACTGGCTAATGGAACATTCCTCGCACTTTGGTTTTCTAGCATCACAACACTGTCTTCCGTGGAAAATCAAACTATGATGTGTTTTGGACCATCTTTCTTCAGGAATTCTATCCATTAATGAAAGTTCCGTCTTAAGAACATCTTTTTCTGCCACAAGCCCTATTCTGTTAGCTACGCGAAAAACATGAGTATCTACTGCAATTCGCTGATGACCAAACCCTACAGAGAGTACTACATTTGCTGTCTTACGACCTACACCAGGAAGATCGACAAGGGCGTCGTAGTCTTCGGGAACCTGACCGCCGTGTTTTTCAACAAGAGCCTTAGCCATACCTACAATGTTCTTCGCTTTAGTCTTGTACATTCCAATTCTTCTTATGTACTCTTCTACATCACTAACTTCTGCCACTGCTAAATCTGCTGCCGTTGGATATTTCTCAAATAAAGCTGGCGTAATCAAATTCACAGACTTATCAGTTGTTTGTGCAGAAAGCGCTACCGCTACTATAAGCTGATAAACATTTTGATGAACCAGTGCACACTCGGCATCTGGATAATTCTCTTCTAATCTATCTAAAATTAATTTAATATCTTCATTTTTAACCATAATTTTTCCTCCTACAAAATTATACCACAATTTATGTTTTTACTAAACTCTCTTTGTGGTAAAATAGCTATATATACAAGGAGGATACCGCAATGATTATTGATTTTGATAAGATTGAATTAAAGGTTTTAGAAAATTTTAGAGGGGGCGAAAAGGCTACTGAAGCACACATGTTTACTGATGACAACAACATAATGTTAATGGGAAAATTAATTCCAGGTGCTTCAATTGGATTACATAGACATGTTGGAAACAGTGAAGTAGTAATAATTAGAAAGGGCAAAGGGAAAGTCCTATTTGAAGGCGAATACATTCCTCTAAAAGAAGGGGATGTTCACTACTGCCCAGAAGGCTGCGAGCATAGCTTGATTAATGATAGCGAAGAAGATTTATTATTCTTTGGCATCGTTCCAAAACATAAGTAGTATATAACGAAAAGAGGTCCCCCATCTAGGGTGACCTCTTTATTTATTAAGTTTGCTCTTTAGTGTATCCATCCTAGCATCTAGTTCAGCACTTATCTGCGCGCATAGTTGAAGTTCTTCTGCCATTTCATCAGTAAAGATTAAATCCTTCTTATATCTAAGTTGATGTTCTAATGTTGCCCAAGAGTCCATTGCTATTGTCCTAAGCTGAATTTCAACCTTCATCATTTTCTTTTCTGTTGCCAAAAATATTGGAACTCCAACAATCAAATGTAAACTTCTGTACCCGTTTGGTTTAGGATTTTCTATGTAATCTTTTTTCTTAATTAACGTTATATCATCCTGGCTTAGAAGTGCGTGTGCTACTAGATATACATCTTCTGGAAAGGCACAAATTACCCTCACACCTGCCACATCGTTTAGGTTTTCTTCGATGGATTCTACAGTAAAAGGCTTACCATCCCTTTCCATTTTTTCTTTAATACTCAAAAGAGATTTTACCCTACTTTGAATACTGTTTATCGGATTCCTATCGTTTTGAAGCGAAAATTCTTCATTCAGAACCTTTAATTTTGTCTCAACTTCCATAATTGCACACCTATGATATGCCATTGATTCTTCGAATTCCTTCATTATAGGTGCAGAAAGTTCCACTATGCTTTCATTTATTATTGAATCCAAATTGCTTTTTCTGTCTTTAGTTTTTTTTATAAATTTTTCTAACATTGTTTTTTCCTATTGTTCTGCATCTGTATGTTTCCACAGCATTTGATTATTTTCAAAAACATATGTAATCTTGTTAATTTCTTTCAAGTACGCTAAATATGCCTTCACCGTACTACCAATTAAAACATACTGACTTACATTCATAACAAGTTCATACTTATCAAATATCTCTTTAAGTATAACTTCAAAGGTCTTTGGCTGTGTGCATATATTGTAAATATTATCTGAAATTTCGTTGATTTTATTTTTGTTCAATTCGACTAGCTTAGAGATATCATCTGTTGATTCACAGTGAGAAGGCACATACATAGCCCCTTCAAGAGTGCCAAGGTATTCCAGAGTATTTAAGTACTCTTTCACATCATAGATAAAAAACAGGTGATACTTTGTAATAGTTTCTTCGCTAAATAATGCGTCAGCCAAAAAATATACATTGTCAGAAGTTTTAATTCCAATCATGTCAAAGAAATGTCCCTTTAAGGAAATCATTTCAAGACCTTCTGGCAAATTGCATTCCGCTTCAACGGCAAGCGACTCCTTAGCCATCAAGAACTTGTTTTTAAGTTCCTTAAATGGGCTTGCACCATAAAGAAATGATGGTTCGATAATTGGATTTTCAGTTATACACTTTTCTATGCCGTGAGCAAGGACTTTGCATCCCGTTCTATCCTGGATTACTTTATTTCCTCCAATATGATCGGCATTGGAATGTGTGCTAATAATTCCATTAACCTTCCACCCTTCTGCTTCAATGATTTTTAAAATCTTCTTACCTGCTTCCTTGTCATTTCCAGAATCTATTAAATAGACATTTTCATCGTCAATTTTGTAAACACCAATGTTTGTTGGATTCTTTATGTAATATGTTTTTTCTCCTAGTTTAATTAGTTCCATTATGTACTGCTCCAATTTATTACATTTAAGTAGTTAGTTCTAGTGTCTAAAATACGTATTATAGATACATATTCATTTTCAGTTTTATAAATTATAATATATTTTCAAGACAAAATATATCTTTTATCTGTATCTATTCCAATTTAACCCCAAACTCCTTCATAACGTCTTCTTCACTGACCCAACTATTTTCTGATGAAACTGAGTCTTCACCTTTTTTTATTTCTGACATTAAGTAGGCAATTGCTTGTTCTCTTAATACATCCTTGCCATTATTTACAATAAGGAAAGGCAAGCCCTCCACATTAATTGATTGCTGCAAAAAAACATTAATTGCTTCCGTCAATGTAAGACCACATTTTGCAAAAATGTATTCTGCTTCCTCTTTTACTTGAGGATTAATTCTTATTTGAAACGTGCTCGTTTTTGGTGCCGTAGCAACATTAATTTTATTATTCATTTCACAACGCTCCTTTCAAATATATTTTATAGCATATTCTTATCAAGGTCAACGTTTGTAATTACATTGAAATTACAAAGGGCGAGTTTATTAAAAACTCGCCTTATGTACTATTTATTAAACACATATTTATCTAATCTATCAAATGCTTCCTGTACTCTTGAAAGCGGTAATGCTAGATTCATTCTTAGATGGCACGGGCCGTGGAACATCTTGCCGTCCTGGACAGCTACGCCTACATCCCATGCAGCCTTTTCTACATCTTCAATAGTCTTTCCGTGAGCTTCACACCACTTAGTACAATCGATAAACATCATATATGTGCCCTCTGGTTTTGAAACCTCGACACCTTCAAAGTGTTCGTTGATGTAGTTATATGCATAGTCTAGATTATCCTTAATTGTAGCTTTTAGCTCATCTGCCCACTCATGACCTTCAGGCTTATATGCACCAATAAGCGCATACATTGAAAGCACATTCATTTCGTTATAATGGCAAAGTGAAGATTCCTTTTCGATTCTTTCTCTAAGCCACTTATTGTAAATTACATGATAACTTCCAATAAAGCCAGCAAGGTTAAATGTTTTAGATGGAGCATACATTGCAACAGTTCTCATACGCGCATCTTCGCTTACAGACTGAGTAGGAATATGTTTATGTCCTTCCATGATAATATCTGACCAGATTTCATCAGAAATTACATAAACATCATGTTTCTTGTATATTTCCATGGCCTTTTCGATTTCCCACTTTTCCCAAACACGGCCACAAGGATTATGTGGTGAGCAGAAAATTGCTGCATGAATCTTCTTGGAAACAATCTTCTTTTCCATATCCTCAAAATCCATACGATACACACCCTCTTCATCCTTAACTAAAGGTGAGTGTATAATTTTATACCCATTATTTCCTAGAGAATTAGTAAATCCAATGTATGTAGGTGAGTGTACAAGTACATTATCACCCTTAGAGCAAATCACATTTAATGCGCTGATTACACCACCAAGAACACCATTTTCATATCCAATATGTTCTGGAAGCATTCCTTCTACGCCGTTACGCTTCTTGTGCCAATCGATGATAGAGTTAAAATATTCTTCTCTTGGATGGAAATACCCAAAGGCTGGATGTTGTAATCTTTCAGTTACAGCTTCAATGATTGAAGGTGCTGTCGGAAAATTCATATCCGCAACCCACATAGGGATAGGATCAAACCCGTCCTTTGGAGCATCAGGTGCAAATCCGTTACCGCAACCTAGGCTGTCAAGAGCCATTGCATCTTTGCCCTTTCTTTCCATTATTGATGAAAAATCATATTTCATATTCTTTACCTCTTTATTTTGTCTTTAGTTCTGATAAATCATATGGAGTATCCTGATATACATAGTAATTCAGCCAGTTTGAGAATAATAGGCTGGCATGACCTCTCCATCTGAATAATATTTCCTTTTCAGGATCATCGTCCCTAAAATAGTTCTTTGGAACTTCTATTTCAAGTCCCTTATTAATATCTCTAAAGTATTCTCCTGCAAGAGTATCCTTATCGTATTCCTGGTGGCCTAAAATAAAGATTTGACGGCCGTTTTCTGTGGAAATGATGTGCGGACCAGCTTCTTTTGACTCAGCCAAAATTCTAAGTTCCGGGCAAGCCTCAATGTCTTCTTTATAGATTTCTGTATGTCTAGAATGAGGAGCATAGAAAACTTCATCAAAACCTCTTACTAAAGGATTATGTGCTCTTACAACATTATGTTCAAATACGCCAAATACCTTACCATTAGTCATATGCTTGTTAATTCCATAATGATAATATAAAGCGGCCTGAGCGCCCCAGCATATGAACATGCTGCTATATACATGAGTCTTTGCAAATTCAAAGATTTCACAAAGTTCTTTCCAGTAGTCTACTTCTTCAAAGGGAATCTGTTCTACTGGCGCACCCGTTAGAATCATTCCATCAAAGTATTCGTCTTTTATCTCTTCTAAGCTCTTATAGAAGTAGCTTAAATGTTCTTGTGAAACGTTTCTGGATTCGTGAGAATCCATTGCAACAAGAGTAAGCTCAACCTGAAGTGGGCTGTTTGCAAGTACCCTTGAAAGTTGTGTTTCTGTCGCAATCTTCGTAGGCATCAAGTTTACAACAACAATCTTTAGTGGTCTGATGTCCTGGCTATAAGCTCTTGCTGTATGCATTACGAAGATATTTTCTTTTTGAAGTGCCTCCGTAGCCGGAAGCTCGTTAGGTATGATTAAAGGCATTTTTTATCTCCTTAAACTTATATCTGTTCTAAAGCCTGCTCAAAATCGGCTATGATGTCTTCAATTGATTCAAGGCCAACTGAAACTCTAATTAAAGCTGGATCTAGGCCTGCTTCTTTCTGCTGTTCTTCCGTCATCTGTCTATGAGTTGTGCTTGCCGGATGTAACACGCTTGTTCTAATATCACCAACATGAACTACAATACTAGCAAGCTGTAATTTTTCAAGAAGCTTTTCGCCTGCTTCTCTTCCACCCTTTACACCAAATGAAAGCACCGCACTAGCACCATTAGGCAAGTATTTCTTTCCTAAATCATAATATTTATCGCCTTCTAAACCTGGGTAGATAATGAAATCTACCTTTGGATGATTCTTTAAATATTTAGCTAGTTCTAATGCATTTTGGCTATGCTTTTCCATTCTAATTGGAAGAGTCTGAAGCCCCTGATGAGTTAAATATGCGTTCATTGGAGCCATTGTGCATCCAAAATCTCTAATTAACACAGCCTTTAATCTTGTACAGAAAGCTGTAGGTCCAAAAGCTTCGTAGAAGTTTAGCCCATGGTAACTTTCATCCGGCTGAGCTAAATTAGGGAACTTGTCATTCTGTGCCCAGTTAAAGTTGCCAGCTTCAACAACACAACCGCCAAGTGCACTAGCATGACCGTCAGCAAACTTTGTTGTGGACTGAATTACGATATTCGCACCGTGCTCGATAGGTCTGCAAAGTGCTGGAGTTGCTAAAGTATTATCAACAATTAAAGGAACTCCCATCTTGCCTGCAGCTTCAGCAAACTTTTCGATATCTAAAACACTTAAAGCTGGATTTCCTAAAGTTTCTCCAAACAAAGCTTTAGTATTAGGCTTAGCATGTTTCAAAATTTCTTCTACAGAAAGATCCTGATCGATAAAAGTTGTTTCAATTCCAAGTCTAGCTAGAGATACGGAAAGAAGATTGTATGTACCTCCATAAATATTGATAGCCGCAATAATATGGTCTCCTGCATTACAAATGTTTAGGAAAGTAACTAAAGAAGCTGCCATACCTGCAGATGTTGCCATACCAGCACTGCCACCTTCTAAAAGTGCCATCTTTTGTTCCAATGCGTCCACTGTAGGACTTCCTAGTCTTGTGTACATATGATTAGGACTTTCAAGGTCAAATAACTCAGCTACATCCTGAGCGTTATAGTATCTATAAGTAGTATTTTGAACAATAGGTAAAACCTGTGGCTTGCCACTCTCTGCCTTATATGTTCCATGTACGCATTTTGTGTCGAATCCCTTGTTATTAATCATAATTTTCGTACCT
>JAFYPY010000174.1 GCA_017547345.1 Bacillota bacterium
GGACTACGCTATCTCGCAGTGGGCAACGGAATTAAACGATAGAATCATTCCGGAATACAGAAAAATCGTTAAGAGTTATGTGGTTCTTCATGATGAAGATGCTTCTGAATACGATTTGAACAACTGGAAAGAAATCGACGATATAAGACATTATCTTGCTAAAGACAGCTTAACTCAAAAGAGTTTGCTTTCTAAGACGAGAGAAGCTCTTGAAGCGGAAGATTATCCGCTTGCATCTAAGCTACAGCTCGAATTGCAAGAAAAAATCAGTTTATTAAGAGATTTATATATTAGATACAAGAGAAATCTGTTCTAAGGAAAGAGGAATACCATGTTAGATATTAAGAGAATAAGAGAAGATTACGAAGGCGTAAAGGCTGCAGTTGAAAGAAGATGCAAAGGTGACTTTGGTTTAAGCAGAGTTCCTGAACTAGATGAAAAGAGAAGAGAAGTTTTAGCTAAAGTAGAACAGATGAAGAACCGTCAGAACACAGTTTCTAAGGAAATTCCTAAGATGAAAAAGGCTGGCGAAGACACAACTGAAATCATGGCTGAAATGAAGACTCTTTCTGCAGAAATCAAGGAATTAGACGCAGAAGTTTCCGCGTTAGAAGCTGAACTAAGAGAAGTTCTTTTAGGTGTTCCTAATACACCAAACGCACAGGTTCAGATTGGTGAAGATGACACTGACAACGTTGAAATCAGAAAGTTCATGGAACCAACTCAGTTCGATTTTGAAGCTAAGGCTCACTGGGATGTAGGTGCAGAACTAGACATCCTAGACTGGGAAAGAGCTGCTAAGATTTCCGGTGCAAGATTCACAGTTTACAAGGGTCTTGGTGCTAGACTTGAAAGAGCTGTTATCAACTTCATGCTAGACTTACACACAGTGGATCAGGATTATATGGAAATTCTACCTCCATTCATGGTAAACAGAGCTGCTATGACAGGTACTGGTCAGCTTCCTAAGTTCGAAGAAGACATGTTCTATGTTCCTCAGAAAGACTTCTTCTTAATCCCAACTGCTGAAGTTCCTGTAACTAACTTAAGAGCTCAGGAAATCATGGCTGAAGCTGAACTTCCTTGCAACTACACTGCATACACCCCATGCTTCAGAGCAGAAGCGGGTTCTGCAGGTAGAGATACAAGAGGTCTTATCAGACAGCACCAGTTCAACAAGGTTGAATTAGTTAAGTTTGCTAAGCCTGACACTTCTTACGAACAGTTAGAAAGATTAACAAACGATGCAGAAGAAGTTCTAAAGGTATTAGGAATCCCTTATAGAGTTGTAAGACTTTCCACAGGTGACCTTGGATTCTCATCCGCAATGACATATGACATCGAAGTATGGATGCCAAGCTATGGTAGATATGTAGAAATTTCTTCCTGCTCCAACTTCGAAGATTACCAGGCAAGAAGAGCTAACATCCGTTACAGAAACGAAGAAACAGGCAAGGCTGAATTCGTTCACACTCTTAACGGTTCCGGTCTTGCAGTAGGTAGAACCGTTGCAGCTATACTTGAAAACTTCCAGCAGGCTGATGGTAGTGTAGTAATTCCAGAAGCTTTAAGAAAGTATATGGGAGTAGATGTAATCACAAAATAGAAAGAAATAATCAAAAAACCGGCGAACGTCATGGTCGCCGGTTTTTGTTTGCGGAATATTTATGGCGTTTCAAAGCCCTTTAGTTCCATATTATCTAAAGCGTATTGAAGTGCCATACCTATAAGTTCGTTTCTGGAATAATTAGTTTTTAGTGAAAGTTCATTATATTTTTCTTGTAGAGAGCGATCTATGCGGATTGTCATAGTGATGCTTCTTTCTTCTTTAGGCACGATTATGAATTTATTGCTCATATTGTATTCCCCCCAGTAAGATAATATTATTATAGGCGTAAAATAATACGGCAAACCATAACACAATAATGCATTGAAAAAATACTATACTTTTGTAATTGGAGTGTTATAATTAGTATAATAGTATATGTTTTGCAATAGGAGGATCGAATTATGAAAAAAGTACTTGCAATTGTTTTAATGTTATTATTAGTATTTTCTTTTGCTGCATGTGGTGGTGAAACTGAAGAAGTGCAGACTACTTTTGCTGTGGGTGAGACTGCAACAGTTGATGGAGTGAATTACACTGTAAATAGTGTGACAAAATCTGCTGGGAGTGACTGGGATTATCCTGCGGAAGGTAATGAGTATGTAATTGTTGAAGTGACAATAGAAAATAAGTCTGATGAAAAAATTTCATACAATGTTTTTGATTGGGCTATGTTAAACTCCCAAGGACAAGAAGACGGTGAAGCATTTACTACTATTGATATTGATACAAATTTAGGGTCTGGCGAATTAAGAACAGATGGAGTGAAAACAGGTACAATGATATTCGAAGAACCGATAGGCGAAGAATTGACTTTATTGTATTATTCAAACTCCCTTTTTGATGATGAACCAGCATTTGAAGTGGTGTTACAATAAGGTGTCATAGATGTTTGAAAAAAGAAGTAAAATTCTATTTGTAACCTGTGTAGCTGGTACGCTGTATTCTCTCTATCTAATTATTTATTTTGGGATGGCACTTTCTGATATTGCAGGCGCATTGGCAACTATGTTGGTAACACCTCATATAGTGGGAATGGTTTTGGGTACTGTTTTTTCCTGGATTGGGTTTTGGGGAAAAGATGCAAGTTTTGTATTGATATCTGTAATCTTTTATATTGCATCTGCGGTTATATTCCTTGCCTATATTATATTTTGTGTACCTATGATTGTGCTAGGGTTAATTGGATACCACAAACAGAAAAAAATTAATACTTAAAAAGAGACCTCTAGGCTGACTTATCATTCACCTAGAGGTCTCTTTTGTTTATATTAATTTACATGAGAGCTAAATTATTTGCAAAAACTCTTTAGGAAAAGTGGCATCATAGTTTGTGCATATTGACATAAAGAGTAGTTACCGTTACAAATGCACCAGTCGTACATTAGGCCTCGCTCGAACATTGCGTAGGCTTTTGTTATATCGTTTATTGATAAATCGTCTCTAAAGTAACCGTTCTGCTTGCCGTCTGATGTTATCTGTCTAAGTAGCTTATAGTAAGTACGGCTTGAGTCAAGCAAGTGTCGTTCACCTTTTGTAATAAGCTGCGATGAGAATAACTGGCAGAGCAAATCGATTGAAACTGTGTTCTCTATCATAAGGAACAATTCCTGATTTAGATAAATGAGTTTATCTACAGGCGAAAGATTTGGATCTATGGTCTCCATTAATTCTTCGTATTTCTCATCAAATAGATAAGAAAGGGAACTCAATAGTGCGTCCTTGCCTTCGAAGTAATGGTAGAAAGAGCCCTTAGATGTACCGGATACTTCCACAATCTCCTCTATAGTGGTATCGTCATAACCTTGCTCGTAAAAGAGCTGCCATGCTGCAGAAACGATTTTGCCTTTAGTGTTTCTTGAATTCTTCTTTTTCATAGAATACCTTGTATAAAAATTTTTATTACTATAAATCAATACATATTTTAGTCTATAATTAGTATATCATATAAATGTTGAAATATCAATAATAATATAAATTTTTATTATAGAAAGTATAGATAAAAGTACAAACTATATTCTGTGTTTCATTCTAGTTCCAAATGTGTTACAATGGCAAAGTCGAACAAGATAGAAAGGGTATAAAAAATGAGTTTTCAATTAACAAAGTATATTGCACCAGATTTTACACAGGAAAAATTTGCGAATGCGCCGAATGCTAAATTGGTAAAGGCTCCTTGTGCAAAGGCAGCTCCTAAGGGCTTTCATGCAACATCAATTTTCCCTGAGTATTTCAAGATAGATGGAAGATGGTATTTAGCAGAAGACACAAGAATGGATGCAGTTCCTGTTTGGGATGGAGAAAAAATCCACGTTGTGGAATTTAGAAATATTAAAGAAGATGATATGGTTGTCGTAGGCAGAACTGAAGATGCTAGCGAAGGTATCTATGTACATGCAAATTGCTGGGAAAAGGAAGCAGAAGCTGAAAAGGATGTATTTGCTTTCCGCCAGAGTAGAAACAGAGAAACTTCATTCTCTTACGACTATGAACAGCTTATCAATCTCTTAAAGCACGAAAAAGAAAACGGTGGTTATGTAACATGGGTTTTAGGACCTGCTTGCAGTTTTGACGTTGAAGCTAGAAGAATCATGTCAAGACTGATTGAAGAAGGGTACTGCAACGCAGTTCTTGCAGGAAACGCTCTTGCGACGCATGACCTTGAAGGTGCTTATCTA
>JAFYPY010000175.1 GCA_017547345.1 Bacillota bacterium
CCACTGTTTCACCTCCACGCCATAATCTACTGATAGCAAAATATCAAGTTCATAATCGAATGAATAAAATACAATGATTTTTTTCTTATCCATTAGTATAGTTAAGACATGACTTAATCTAGATGGATCAGAATTCACAATTTTTCTTTGCAAATAACAAAGTTCAGAAGCATTTTCAATAGGTTTGTTCTCAAATGGATTCCACCGGTCCCTTCCAATCGACCTATAAGTATTCCGATCATAACAACAAGGCATATCAATATGATGTTGTACTGTATCACGATCAAAATTGATAGGAACTAAAATAGCATCTCGATATTCTTCTAGCTTTTTTGTATTATAATATCCCTGTATTTGAGGATATTTTGAAAATCGACGATAAATTACATGCTGATTTGTGAATTCTGTCTTATTCCTAAAATATCCATTTGCTACAAAGACCGCCCAATAGTCTATCCAACAGTCACCAGGAGTTGCTGATAGGATAATCCACTGGTTTTTTCTAGTAATATCAAGGAATGCCTTTACCCATGCTCCGGAACCTGTTACTTTATCCTCGTCAAATATAAAGAAAGCGCCAAATACTTTGGTATATTTCTTAATATTATTCCATGAGTCAATAGTTGTATTCTTAGTCATCCATTCCGGGAAGTCTTCTAACTCATCAAACCACTCCATAGAGTCTCTTTTTTTCGCTGTAGTAATAATATAAAGTGGTCTAGTCTTATTATAGTGCATTAAAAAGTAATATAATGCACATCTAGATTTACCAGAACCAGTTCCTCCATTTAAAATACAACCATTTCTTGTCTTTCTAATGGCTTCAATCTGATCCGGATCTAAGAAGGGCTTTTTCTCCATATTTTTTCCTCATTTTAAAGACTTTTAACGTGTCTTTAATATCTTTTTTCAGTTTTTTTCGCATTTTATAAGGAATACCACTATACTTCCAATATAAATCCTGAGCATCATAATGCTTTTTTGTCCATTTACGAATATCCATATAGTCAGGATCATGCTGGATAATATCCAATGCTTCTTCAATTGTCATTATCTTACCTCCAAAAGGAATAAGAGAGGACCTAAATATCAGGCCCCCTCCCAATCCGATGAAAACTATTGCTCTTCAGGATCTTCCTGAATCAAATCGCTAATATCCTTCTCCTCCAGATTTCTGTAGGTATATCCAGGATACATACTAGTGAAAGGAGAAGATGCAAGCCATACGCGTGCTTCTCCAAGTCTTGCTGTATAACCGCTCCTCTTAGACATGTCATTGGACCAGTACTTAGGATAGATCAGAGCATCGAACTTTGTGATAGATGCATTATCCAGCTTTGCAACTGCGAGCTCATCTACAGGATAGAACTGCATAGTAACAGGATCTGCGAACTGAACTACAGGTGCAGGATACTTAGGGTTAGGATCATCATAAACCAGACGAACTTCCATATGGAAATCAATGTGCTCATCATCGAGTACACCATTGTCCCGGAAGAAAGCCAGTGCTTGCTCGAATCCATTAACACCGCTATTCATCATAGCAGCTCTCAACTCTTCCTTCTGAGCACGGATCTTAACAGGCCAACCGATAGACTGCAGATAGATAGCCATCTCAGTCCTGGTCTCAAAAGCCAACTGGTTAACGGATCCATCCTTCTTAATAACCTTAAGAGTGTTAGGGATCTTCGCATTGAAGAACTTCTTAATCTTGCCTTGCTGATCAACCTGTCCGGCAAAATGCGTGCCTCTAAACTGGAACTCCAAATCCTCGATCAAAATAGCATCAGGTGCGGGTGTAAACATAAAATTTTTCCTCCTTTAAAATATAAATGTGTTATTAAGTTTTTATAAAAAGCTAAGAGACCCAGCTTATGCTAAGTCTCTCAACCTTTTTGCATTTCAAGAAGACGCTTCCAATGCTTGAAACATCTTCCATTCCACTATTGCCCAGATAATGTAGGCCAATGTACTTTCCGGAAATATAGCGCTTATTGCGCCACATCCCAGAATATAAATGCCTAAAAATCCTGCAACATATAATAGCTTAATTCCCAAGTCTTTCATTTTGCTCCTCCTTTCTAATGCATAAAAAGGAGAGTTTATGATGCGAATTCCTCAAAGAATGCATTATCGAGATATGCTGAGATAGTATGTACAGCTTCGACTGCAAGATGTTCATAATAAGAAATATCAATGCTATCCTGCAAATTCTGCTCTTTTACAACTTCAGACTCTAACCACAAGTATCCTTTTGTACCTGTAGGTGATACATATTTACCATCACGAAGACATAACAACTCTTTTCCGACGCTTTCTTTCATAGGACAGAATTGACCAACACGTCCAACAAATGTATAATCTTCTCCGCTCTTCAAATATAATTCACCCTTAGACACTTGCTTCGTTTCGCAGAAATCTTCAAATTCCAATGGTTCCTTACTGAACAAAGTTTTGAATACATATGGTACTTGGAACTGCGTTCCTGTTGCAGTCCACTTATGATCATTGTCATAAGCATCAAGATTATCTCCCGGAGAATATCCATAAGTTGCTTTACACCATTCAGGATCAGCATATTTTGCAATATAAACTGCATCATTGACCAGACACATCTTTTCATAAGTTGCCTCATGTTCAAATGTATATCCATATAACTGTCCGAACTCCATAACAAACTTAATAATCTCAGGCGTTGCATCAGGAATTTTAATTGAGTCTGTTTTGATATGTGCTACTGTAAAACCACGTCTCTCAACTTCCTCTTTTAGATCGATCATAAATAATGCCCCACGTTTTGCAACAATATTATCCACATTTCTAGGATCTCTAAAAGGATTATCAAATGTTGCTGCCGTAAGACCATACACAGAGTTAATTGCTGTCTTCAAAGCATTAGCAAGTTTTTTGGCCGTCAATTCACCATTAATGACTTTCTGAATGAATGGTCTTAATTTACCATCCAACATATTGTCTAATTCATCCCATGCTTTATGCTTAATTCCAACTCTTCCTTCTACAATTTCCCTAAATATCTTTGTATATCTTGGTCCAAAGAGACACTCTGCTATAATACTGTGTGGATGCATAGATGCTACATCCAATAGTGCTACATTCCTATGTACTCCGGTAGTTGCATACACAAAACCACCCTCACCTACTTTATGACCTTTGTAAGTTGATACACCATTCTCAAACTTGTATCCAGGGAAATACGGAAGTTGACTAAATGAAATTCCGTCATTTAAATGAGTATGGTTCATCATTTCGGGACAAGCTTTCTCTAAGAAACTAACTACTTCTAAATCCATATCCAAGATAGGCTTTGATAAATCCCTATAACAAAATTCATATTGAGGTGTTTTGTTGTTTCCAAATATAAATTTGGTTGTTAACTGGTTGGTTGTGTCATTTACAGTACCTTCTGCCAATGCAGCTAATATTTCTCTTGCAGTAAAATCGTCTTGCAAGTAATCATAAGCTGCTTCTGTAGCCAACACATCATTGTCACAATACTCCGATACCAATATCCACTTGTCTTCAGGCACAGGCTTATTCCAATCCATGCCAAGTTCCTGGTGATGCTTTCCCATTTTAATTTCTAGCTTTTTCAGACTCATTTTATTACCAGAAGATGCAAAATCATAAACATCGGTCCAACTAATATTATATGCTTGACTAAAGAAACAATTCCGCTCTCCATTAATAATTGCTCTAGACAAATTATAGAGACCTTCATTAGAATATCCAATTAATGCAGCATACAATATATGATTATCGTATCTTCGGCAATTATAACCCACTAGTTTTCGCTTGATCAAAAATTCAATATCTTTGGGTTTTGGATTAATCAAACGATACATTTTAGGATCATGGTACTTTTTATAATTGACCAGAAACAAATTAGGAAATATCTCAATATCGAAAAACCAAAGAGAGTCATCATCTGGAAGTTCTACTTGTGGTGGTTCATCAGATTTTAACTTTAATTCGTCAATTAGTTTAAGGCAATACTCACTATGATTACTACTAGATGCTGCAAAACTAAGAATTGATGTATACATATCTGACACATCATACTTTAATCCGCTAGCATAAGCATCATCTAATATCTTTTTGATAAAATCCATAGATGGCTTCGTAGCGCCCATAATTTCTTTGCGAAGATTTCTAGCAATCAAATCTCGAAGCGATTTCTCAGATTTAACCGCTTTTTCATTAATCATTTTATCCCCTCCTTCCTTTAAAGTTAGTCCGGAAGAGATAGTCGCAATAGGAATATCATTACATTTTGTGAGTAATCTTCTTAATGCCGAGTCACCCTTAAATACTTTTACCTCAATGTGCGGAGCATGAATAGGTTCTAGAAGTGAAGCATCACCGTTATAAATATAATGTAGATGAATACCTTTTCCAGACTTTGACAACTCTGCATAGGTTTTCGGCCATTTAGAAGCAGCCTCTAAATTCTTTTCAAAACATTTTTCACCATTCTCATCCGGAATATCAAAATCAATCACTATGTAATTAATTTCAGGGAGTTTTACATAATGAAGTTTTTTTGTGTCCAGATCTTTTAATACTGTTTTACACGAGGCCCATCTCTTAGATGGCACTCCATCAGTTGTTGCATATTGAGCTGGGCAATCCTTCAATACATCATCTAACAGAGAATGCTGATTTTCAAAATGAAGCCACGTGTCAAATTCTAAAATATCTTGCTCTGGTTCTATAATGCTAAACTTTTCAGTCCTAAATCCAGAATATAAATTTCGGAGTCTTCCTTCCTCTGTATAAGTACGTTCCTTATATTCTCGAAAGTAGTTCTTCAATTCTTCTTTAAACACTCGATACGGCATCTTATTAGGAACGTTATACTTTTCGCAATAATTATTATACATTTCCCATGCCACACCAGCAGTTACAGAGTCTTCTTTCTTAAATATCATGTACCTATCTTCTACAAAGTTATAGAAATCGTTCGTAGCACCCATCATTGACAAAGGAACATAAGTATCATAATAATTCGGATTTTCCTTAAATACCTCTGCACAATGCCATGCAATTGCTCCTAATTCAAACTGGATTTGATCCATTAGTACATTATACCGTTTCAAAGGTATTTTTTGTTCAGACGGATGTACGTCAATCAATCTTCTTAAAATACCTGACTTTGCATTGGTAATCCGTACCGGATCATTTGTTCCCATAATCAAAAACGTCTTAAATGCATTTTCAAAAATGGCTTTATTTTTTGTATTTACTGGCATTCTTTCATGAGATACTAAACTATTAAGTCTTGTGTTATCTTCAATACGTGAAAGATTACCGTCATGTTGTATGGCAATTAAAGGTCCATTCTTGAAGGGTTCCAATGCAAATTGTGCGTTAGAATCTCCGAGAGACCTGGCGTCAAATACACAATAATATCCATGTTCATCGTCTACAGAAAACAACTTTTGAATAATATTAATGATTGTTGACTTACCAGATCCTTTTGGACCATAAAATACCAAAAATTTCTGAAGTTTTTTACTTGCTCCGGTTACAATAGCACCGATACACCATTCTATCTTATGTCGTTCTTCCGGTATGTAAAGTGTAGATATCAATTCATCATAAGCATCATAAGATCCAGGCTCTAATGCATATGGAAGTCTAATACTTGCATAATCTTTTTTATTTACAGGATCATTTGCAAATATAATTTTTTCATTTAGCATATGAAAACTATCTCTACACTGTTGCTTACAATATCTATGCCATACGTCGATCATACCAGAAGAACTTTTTCTAAGATATAAGCATTTTACTTTCAATCCAGGAAAATGATCTTTATTTTCTTCATAATATTTGTATACTTCATTGTCAACTAGTCTAATTAGATCATTCTCGTCCGTTGACCAAAGACCAAGATCTTCACACCATACGGCATAAAAATCTCCGCCTTTAATCATCAGATCTTTAGACTTTATACCTAGCTTGTAACCCGGGCGTATTTCTACTACATCTTTTTTTGGAAACTCTAACTCCAATTCAACGAAGTCTAACATACCCGTGCTCCTGTCTTAATTATTCTTCATCTTCTTCGAACTCTTCGCAAGGCTCTGATACATTCGGAGTAAACTCATACTCAAGTTTAGCAATTCTCTTTTCAAGCTTTTTTACTTGCTTGTCCTGAGCATAAAGAAGCGTTCCAAAAGTGATCGCGGACAAAAATATCAATGTCTTATTTGCCTTTGTAGCTCTGACCAACTTCTTAGAGCCTTTAAACAAAGCGTCTACTGCAATATCTAAGTCTCTCATGTTCATGATCATATTAACAAGTGTCTGATTATTCATGATTTGCCTCCTCTTAAATTGTATTAATATAATTCAACCAACTGTTCATTTGATCCCATAACTGAAATTTACTTAAGTCAACTCCAGGAATATGGAACAAACCTATTTTATGCTCTATGAAGAATAATATTACATGGTCAACATGATCTTTGTTGAAATTATTTACATCTGCTGCTAAACCAAGATTATACAACATTTGCATAAACCATGTAGGAATTCTATTTTGCCCAGGGATAGCCATATATTCATTTTCTATACGATTAGCAAATGCCACCAATAGTTCTAACATAGAGCAATTTGGTTTGTCTTTAAATATCTTACTGTATTTGTCCATGTCTAGTTTATTCAAACCAGCCCATAAACATCTCAAGTCGATGCCATCTTGAGCTCTGTTACTGTCCGAAAGATTTGTCCAAATATAATCTACACTAAATAGGTATTCATATAATGGATTAGATCTTTCACCAACTAGTGATAAAAGAAACTGATAGTAATTATCAATCATCTTCTCTTACATAACCAGCAGTTGGCACATGATACTCTTCGTCACCATTATCATGAATTTCGAAGTCCATACCTAATTCTTCATTTCTGAAGTAGGTGGTATCGGAATCTACTTCTAAGAAATCTTCATAATTTGCACCAAACTTCTGATCAATTTCTTCAATAGACAAAGGATTTCCTGCGGCATCGGTGATGACGTCATTTGCATAATGCTCATACGTACAATCCTCTAAAGGATAATCCAATTTACCAGCAAATTCTCGATCAATCACATAAGGTCCAAATGACTTAGCGGTTTGAACTTTATGTGGCGGAACAATTCCTGGATCTTCTGCTTTTTTAGCAGAATAATTCTGAATGATCGTAGAAATATCAGGCTTTACTGGAGCCTTTGGAGTGTTATTGATCTCAGTATACTTAGGATCTTCCTTTACAATCTCCTCGCACTTTCCGAATTTTTCTTCATAGTACTTATAAATCTCATTAGATTGCTTAGAAAGTTTTTCATTAAAAATAGACTTAGTAATGAAATAAGTAACACCAGCTCCTATTGCCGTACCAGCAAAAAAATATAAAATTCTCTTCATTACTTTTCCTCCTTTACATGGAAGAAGGTCTTCACATTCTTAAACTGCATATCATCAACGTCTGCACCATCAAAGATGTCATGCAGAATATCAATGGCTTCTTTCT
Source organism: Bacillota bacterium (assembly GCA_017547345.1). The sequence continues at coordinate 7,540 of JAFYPY010000175.1, forward strand.
TACTTACCTCATCATTGATGATTACAGTTACCTCAATATTAGCAGTGATCGTGGTTTCAGGGATAGGCTTAGATGCCGTTGTCTTGATGGATTTCGTAGTGGATTTCTTCATTATTAGTATCCTCCTTTTCTAATAATTGCTCTGCATATAATCTAGATATTGCAAAGTTTATAACCTCGGTTTTCGTTACTTTTAGCTTGTCAGCCCATTTGTCTATGAATGTCTTAAAATCTTCATTATTCTGATATAAGTCCTGAATATCTTTCGCCGTCATCTTCAAATCCCTCCATAAAGTTCGGAAGTGGAATATCTTCAGGTTTAGAAGAAGTTTTTGGAACTATAATATGATCGTTAGATCTGACACCCTCCAATTTATCCTGATTGATAAATGTACGAATATCAAATTCAGATACTCCAAAACGTCTTGCTGTATCATTATGATCTTCCCACCCAAATAAGATACCTTCTGGAGAATATAAACTCTGAGAAGCAATATCTGGATTTTTGGATACAGCATCAGTAAGCAGAAGAATATATTCTCCTATGGTGATCTTATTCATCTTCGTCTTCCTCCTTCATACTTTCATGATACTCTTGTTCAGTTACAAAAGGTACATAGTCTTTTTTCTCGGGATCATACCCCATACAAGAACTAGGATTGTAATAGAACTTTTCCATCGTTTCCTTTCCATTTCTCATTCAGTCGAGAAATTGTAAACTGTGTTTTAAGATCATCACAAATGTTTGCTTGAATGTTTGGCGTTACCCAAATACCGTCAGTAAATCCATTAATGAACTTCCATCTGGCACTTCCTTCAACATTGTTGTTATCGGCATCACCAATATCAAACTGTACCGCATTTTCAGGATCTTTAATGTTCTGATAAACAATAAATGTTGACCACTCAGGTCTCTGACACTCACAGAACTCTTCAGCAATATCATTCATGGTAAGAAATGCTGACTTACCGAATGGTGCCTTCTTAAACTCAAGATTTCTGTTTAGTCTCCTTCTAGTATCATCAATCGCAGTCAAGATAGCATGCGGATCCTTAAATCCCCAAGGATTGTCTTCCAAAGTGATCAAGAATGAGAACATATCACAAGGCTCAGTAACTTCTTTTGTCTTTGTCACTTCGGTTGTAACTCCATTTTCTGAAGTTTCTTTTACTACATAGTCAACCGTGTGCCTGTTATAGAAAATATCACTCTCTTCTTGTTCTCCCAATCGCGATCTTACACGTGAACGATACTCATTAAACATCTTCGTTTGAGCAGCTAATGCAGCACTAAGAGAACCGATACGTTCTTTATAACCTCTACGAGACTTACAAAGTAAACCAATTCCTAACATTTCCAAAACTACACCAGGAAGCTCCAACTTTGCCATGCTCATGATCATATGTGCATATACCAGACGCTTATTAGCATTCTGAGTTGCTACAGGATAATGCTTTTCCGGTTCACCGGTTTCTTCTGCAGCTTTGATAGTTTCATTGATTTCATTCATACGACGATCAAATTCGTCCATAATATCGCTTGCTTTAGACGAACTTGCTGCTATATAAATCGTGCCACCGAGCACAGCAGCTACACCTAATGCAAATTCAATACCCGGTGCATTCTTTGCCAAAATAATACTTGCTTTCATAGTTTGCTTTTTGACAAAATGCTTAACACCACTAAAGATACTCATATTTTCTCCTTTCTATACAAGAGGAACAGGATCTGGCATAATAAACTTAAAACCTGTTCCAGTAAACTGAATATGTGCGCCTTGAAGGGTCGTCCAACCATAGTTGTTTAATGTAGATGCTGCAAATAAACCGCAAGCATCAAACAAATCAGCAATTCTAACTTTCTGACATCTAGCGAGTCGATCAACCAAACTATTTAATACCTGCGTTGCCTTTTTTTGGGCGTCATCAATAGTTTCGTTTTCTGCTGGATTGGGCATGATCTCAATATTTCTATAATCCATTACAGTACTTGGAATAAGACTTGGATTACTTACTGGTCTAGAAATACCTTGATAATTAATTCCCTGACCTGCATAAGTAGCACCGTTCCATGCTGCCGACCACAAGTTTTGAACAGGACTTGTATACGGTCCAATACCTCTAGGTGCATTGTTGTTATACAAAATTCCTGTTAAAAGTCCATTTACAACGTTGATAAATGCCGATTTTGCTGCCGGTACAAGAATGTTAGATACTACAGAGTCAGATGCCTGTCTAAAATCCTGCATCACAAATGCATCCTTAAATCTAACAATCCATGATTTTTTTCTTAATACAACATTCGCTTTATCAACAATTGGTGTCATTTTTGTATTATCTTCCATGTTTTCCTCCTATTTGAAAAGCTTAAAGGACCTGCATTTCTGCAAGCCCTTTAGACTTTAAATTACTCACTTTCGGAAACCGTGAAAGAATCTCCGGTTTCAGAGAAAGTTACATCAACAGTGTCGTCAGTTGACTTACCTGATAACACCTTAACGATTACTCCGATCAGGGTCAAGGTACCCATGGTCCCAGCAGCAACGATTCCCAGCCGCTTACCTAAAGCTACCAGATCCTCGTGCTTCATAACTTTGAGCTTTTCAGCTAATGCTGCATCCTCAGGATGCTCCATCTTCTGAACCTCTAAAGTCTGACGCTCGAGTTTCCGCTTAGCCTTAGCAAGCTTCTTCTCATCGTGCTTTTGCTTCCATGTCTTCTTAACCTCCGGATTAACCGGTGTTACAGCCGTCATCTGCTCTGCTTCCGTTACTTCTCCATTCATAACCTTTACATCATTCTCGCTCATTTATTTTTCCTCCTTTTTTATTTGTGAGCGATAGTCCAATTACTATCATTATACCCGTTGTTTTTCATGCGACTATGTTGATTGGTGTGGTAGATCATAGAATATCACAGTAGCCCTTTCTCCATTTGGAGCTGTTACATAATAATCTGCTATATGATACTCAAAATCAGTGAACTGATAGTCAGATGCTAAATATTCTTCCTGATCTCCTCTTTGTAAGATCTCACCATTATGTAGATCATAATACACATCTGCAGGAGAAACATCAATTCCTTTACTTAACTGATTTGACCATTTGAAGAATACTTTATCTATGTCCGCTTGAGTCGCATAGAAATATCCACCATAAGTATCGTCACGCCATAACGGTTTACTCAAATAGAAAGTTCGTCCATCAGTTACTTCAGTAGGCTTGTCAGGGACTGAAGTTGCAGACTCAATTTTCTTATAAACCTCTTCTCCAGCAATTGCTTTTGTTTCATTCTTAAAATCCAATAAAGCCGTTTCAGTGCCTTTAAGTGCTACTGCAAGAAGTGCATTCTGCTTTAACATGCTATGATGGGAATATCCAACGCAAAATGTACTACTAGCATAGGCCAAACCAGCTTTCCAACCATGTTTTACTACTAACTTTGCTTTTTCTTTTGGTGGAAGAATATCAACCTTTAATTCTTCTTTTTTCGTCTTTTCTTCAGCTTTGTAAGTCTCGTAGCCTTTTGCTGAGAAATAACAGGCAATGCCATACCCGACAATACCTGTTATCATTAGAATACTACTAGAATTACTTTTAACAGATCTTCCAATAGTTTTAAAAAGATTAGATAATTTCATCTCATTTTACCTCCTGAAAAAGTTAGAGAGCATGTTTCAGCTCTCTTCTTCCTCCTTTCTTTGTTCAAGTAAGAACTCTTTTGTTTCGTCCTGGTTTGCCTTTTGTTCTCCTAAGAACGTCAGTCCCGCTCCGATGCCCATAATAGCACCGCCTAATACGATCCATCCGTTCAGTTTAGGAAGAGCAAAATCCAAAAGTTTCTTAAACATTTTTAATTCCTCCTTTCCATTATACAATCTGCTTTTCATGCGGACTTAATGTCCCAACCGGCTATCGGTTCTTGAGGAAAATGCAGAATATAATACTGATTATTGTCCTCTAATACCAAATCCCAGTCTATGATGATAAAATTGCTTTTTTCTCGATCTTCTTTAGTAAATCCCCCACCATACTTATCA
>JAFYPY010000176.1 GCA_017547345.1 Bacillota bacterium
CTCACGTATCTAACGAACCAGTATGTGATTCCAAAAGCAATGCTACCAAAAAGTACAAGTCTTAGATAAGTAAGACTATCTACATAAAGAATGCCTTGATGTGAAATCGCAGGTTGCTTAATCCACATAGATAATGCCAAAATCATACCACCACTGGTAAAGGTTAATATGTGATAGAGCAATATAATTTTCAAAAGGTGGCTTTTTCCAAATGCCATTATTATACATATGACTCCGGCCATTATCCTTGTCAGTACAGATAGCGCGCCAGTCATTGGCACAAATATAATAAAGCTGCTTATAGCACCGAGTATTGACGATGCCAATATCCGAATTGTTTTCGGAGATTTTCCTACCAGCTTTGCCGTCAATTTTAGTAAAAGAAAAGTAGTTATAAAATTCTCCACAAAAAGATACTCTCCGTATATGGTCATCTCCCCATCATCACCTCGCCCATAATGATACCTCTTTTGTTATGAAAAACTTGTCGAAACCTCGAATCAAATAAATATTTTTTTACTGTTATGGCAAATAAAAATAGCCCTTGCTAGGGCTATTTAATACACATATCTATAAACTCGTTTGTTATTTTTTCATATCTAGGAGTATCATATATATAGCTTACTCCATGGGCTGCTTCCGGGAAAGTTTCCCTTCTTATCATATTCGATGATGAGTCATAAACTCTCTCGCTCATCTGGCAAGGAACTATTTTGTCATCCTCGCCATGAATAATCAATATCGGTACTCTAGCATTTTTAACTGCACTTATGGCATCAGTACTAAGCAGATTGAATTTTCCAAACAACTGAGCACCGAGTATTGCAAAAGGCTCTGTCAAAACCTTTATAATCGCAGGAAGTTCCATTTTCGAACTAGAATGTTTAATAACATCAATGGGAATAGCATAAGGGCAATCTGCGATTATGCCTTTTACATTGAGTGGTAAATCTAATTCGGAAGACATTAGAACCGTTGCCGCCCCCATAGAAATCCCTGCTAAAATTACAGGAATATCTTCACCGAATCTTTTGTGACAATACTCTGCCCAAGAAACACAATCAAATCTTTCTTTTATACCAAAAGTAATCACCTTTCCTTGGCTTTTTCCGTGCGAACGCTGATCTACAATTAAGGTGTTGTGGCCCTTTTCTCTGGCTATTTTATTGCCACCGCAAAAGTCTCTTACTCCCATACTCTTATATCCATGAAACTGAATTTGTATAGGTGCCCCATCGGCCACATGATAGTATCTGCCAAAAAGTTTTAATCCATCATATGATGTTATATACACCTCCTCATAAGGAATAGAATCCATCTCATTGATAAGTTCTCGCATTTGGGCTCTACCCTTTTCAAACTGTAATCCACGAGGGAGAGAATATATATCACCATCTCGTTCTTGTGTTGCTGCAAAAGCCATCTTAAAGGCATAATAAGCCCCACCGAATATCGCTACTAAAACTGTTACTCCTATTAAAGCAATCATTATTTTTCCTCTTTGTCTTTTTTATCCTTAACACTTTATCACTTTGTTTTGGTTTTTGTCAATGAGCATCCGTCTTAATCAACGCTTGTATATGATGTCCTTTTGGTGTCACTTCTGTTGATTTGATATATCCCCTTATGAAAAATGCTATATCTTTTTAAGATTTCTTTAACTTTATCAATGGAATTTCCTTTTACATATACACCTGTACTACAAGATTTAACTATTTCGATAGGCAGTTTTCTAAGGGAAGCATTTATACCTTCTCCCGCAAGCAAGTCTTGTGCGTATGCTGCCTTATAAAACGAGGAAAAGGCTATGAGATATTCTCTTTCATTTAGCATTTTGTTCCTCCCTGCTTTGCCGGTATTCTTTTCTTTGGTATGTATTAAATATACTTTTTTACAATTCTAGAAATCATCTGCCCAAAAGACGCCTTTTTCACATCACTATTAGACACCAAAGGATATTCTGCAATTTTTTCTTCCTTTTGATACACTATCAACTTACCCACTTCGTCTCCTTTTGTTAATGGGAGTTTAATCTTCTTGTCTATTTTTACCTTCCTAGTTATCTCTTCTTCCTTCCCTTTTTCGCAAAGTACTTTTATAGGTTCTTCTGTAACTGCACAGATTTTTTGTGGATTTCCTCTCTCTACTGTCACCTCTTTTAGGGTTTCTCCCTCTTTAGCAATAATCTTTGTTCTATAGTTAGCAAATCCATAGTCTAATATTTTTGAAATCTCACTATTTCTCTTTTCAGATGTCTCCGCACCCAGAATTACAGCTATCAAATGAGTGTCTTCCCTGCTGGCAGAGGCAGAAAGACAATATCCCGCATCCGATGTAAACCCTGTTTTTATACCGTTGCACCCATCATATTGTCTAATTAATTTGTTAGTGTTGGTAAGCCCAAAGTCCTTTTCTTTACCTGGCAAGCCTACTTTTATTGTGTCTTGCCATGTTGTAAACCACTTTTTTATGTCATTATACATATAGAGTTTTTTCGACATCGTTGCTATATCATATGCCGAAGAATAGTGATCTGCCACCGGTAAACCGTTGGTATTAACAAAATGTGTATCCCTCATCCCAAGTTCCTTTGCTCTTTGATTCATCCTCTCAACAAAAATCTCTTCGGTGCCTGCCACATATTCTGCCAGCGCAACACAGCCATCATTTGCACTAGCCATTGCAACGCCTTTCAATAGTTCTTCCACAGTATGTTTTTCTCCCACTTCCATATACATTTGACTTCCACCCATAGAAGCCGCTCTATCAGAAATGGTAACTTCATCATTCAAAGAGATTTTTCCTTTTTCTACATCCTCCATCACAAGAAGCATGGTCATAACCTTGGTAACTGACGCCAGTGGTAATTCTTTGTGTGAATCCTGCTCAAAGAGCACCTTTCCCGTATCTACATCCATAAGGATGGCACCTTTAGCCTCCACCTGAAATGAAGCCTTTTTCTCTGTCGCAACAGGCTCGTCATTGACTGTTTCTAAGACAATGGGGTTTTGTTTCACTAGAATATTGCTGATTCCAACAAAACCAAACATAATTACTGCACAGCCCAATAAGGTCACTAAAATCTTTTTTCGCTTCATAAAAAGAGCGTCCTTTCAATTAGCATATATGGTCTCATAAAATATATGCACTGTTCACACGTTTATGTTCTATTAACCCCATAAAAAAAGAAGGCATTTAGCCTTCTTCTTTGTATTACTCATTAAAGCCCTATAATGTCTTTGATTAGCTTTGGTGCGTCACAAGGTTCATCAGCGATTTCGAATGCTTCATATGCAATCTTCATAGCAGTATCAAGTTTCTTCTGATCATTTCCAAAGAATACGGCAAGTATATCACCTGCTTTAACTTCATCGCCAACTTTCTTTAATACCTTAATACCTGCAGAAAGGTCAATATCATCTTCCTTAGTCGCTCTGCCGGCACCTGTCTGCTGAGAAGCAAGGCCAATCTTTCTAGCCTCGATTCCGTGAACATATCCATCTTTTGTTGCCTTTAACTCAGCTGTAATGGAATGCTGTGGGAATAAACTGTAGTCATTGATAACCTCAGGATTACCGCCCTGTACTTCAATAAATTCACCTAGCTTTGCAAGGCCGGATCCGTCTTCCATAGCCGCTCTAGTCATTTCCATACCGGCTTCTGGGCTAGCTGCCTTTCCACCTAAATATACCATAATGCCGCTTAGCTTTAGTGCAAGTTCCGTAATATCCTTAGGCCCGTTGCACTTTAGTGTTTCGATTGCCTCTATTACTTCGATGCTGTTACCGACTGCGCAACCAAGTGGCTGCCCCATCTCTGTAATTGCAGCAACAGTTCTTCTGCCTGCGCTATTACCAATTTCAACCATCATATGAGCAAGTTTTGTTGCATCTTCGATGTTTTCCATAAATGCACCGTCGCCAACCTTAACGTCAAGAACGATGGCATCGCTACCTGCGGCAAGTTTCTTACTCATAATACTTGAAGAAATTAAACCAAAGTTATCTACCGTTGCAGTAACGTCACGGAGAGCATAAATCTTCTTATCTGCCGGTGTCACCTGTGCAGTCTGACCGATAACTGCCATTCCCATAGTATTTACCTGGTTAAGGAACTCTTCTGGTTCAAGGGAGGTTTTTAATCCCGGAACAGATTCCATCTTGTCGATAGTACCACCGGTGAATCCAAGACCTCTGCCACTCATTTTGGCAATTGGAACGCCGCAAGCTGCGGCTAGTGGTGCCACAACTAATGTAGTCTTATCGCCCACACCACCTGTTGAATGCTTATCCACCTTAATTCCATCAATTCCAGATAAATCAATAGTGTCTCCTGAATATCTCATGGCTTCAGTAAGATGGAAGGTTTCCTCTTTGCTAAGTCCCTGAAAATAAATAGCCATAAGTAAAGCGGATGCCTGATAGTCAGGAATATCACCTTTAACATATCCATCGATAAACCACTTAATTTCTTCGGCCGTAAGCTGCAATCCTTCTTTTTTCTTTTGGATAATAGATACCATATTCATTACAAAATCTCTCCTTTGAAACTCTTACCAATAGCAGGCATCTTAACGCCTAAAATATCGCTTACTGTTGCACCAACATCTGCAAAAGATTCTCTAATTCCTAGATTCACGCTCTTCTTGCATGACTTTCCATATACAAGAACAGGAACATATTCTCTTGTGTGATCAGTACCATCTGCAGCCGGGTCATTACCGTGGTCTGCTGTAATCATTAAAATATCGTCTTCTCCCAAAGCCTCCATAATTTCCGGAAGTCTAGCATCAAACTCCTCAATGCATTCGCCGTATCCGATAGCATCTCTTCTGTGACCATATTTTGAATCGAAGTCAACAAGATTTACAAATAGGAAGCCATCAAAGTCCTTAGCTAGCGCCTCAATTGTCTTATCAACTCCGTCCATGTTGCTTACTGTATGAATATCTGTCGTAAGGCCTTTCTGGTTGAAAATATCTCCAATTTTGCCAACACCATACATTTCAAGACCAGCTTCACTTACGAAATCTAGAATTGTATCTTCCGGCGGTGTAACCGCATAGTCTCTTCTATCGGAAGTTCTTTCTCTATTGCCATCCTTTATTACGTAAGGTCTAGCGATAACTCTGCCACACGCCCAGTCTCCAACTAAAAGTCTACGAGCAGTCTCGCAGATTTCGTATAATCTTTCTAGTGGCATAATGTCAATATTTGCCGCAATTTGGAAAACACTGTCAGCTGAAGTATATACAATAGGCTTTCCTGTAGCCTCATGTTCAGGGCCTAATTCTTCGATAATAGTCGTACCGGATGCTGGATAGTTACCAATACATTCGATACCTATCTCTTTTTCAAAGGCTTCCATGAATTCCTTTGGAAAACCATCCGGATATGTCTTAAAAGGAACTTCAGTCTTGATTCCGGCGATTTCCCAGTGACCAGTAGTCGTATCCTTTCCTGTGGAAAGTTCGGCCATCTTTCCATAACAACCAATAGGATTGTCGATAGCAAACTTACCCTCTAACACACCTTCAATATTTCCCATTCCCAGCTTCTTTAGATTAGGAATCTTAAACTCTCTTCCTTCTTCCTCAAAAGCTTTTGCAATATGTCCAAAAGTGTCGGCTCCTGTATCCCCATATACATGTGCATCAGGAAGCGCTCCAACACCTAAACTATCTGTAATAATTAAAACTACTTTACTCATACTCTACCTCCTTAGGACAGGCTTCTAAATAGTCAAGCGATACCAATTCATATTTTACGCCATTAAGCACACCCTTTAATCCATGCTTAAAGGCTTCTTTTCCATGTAAATGCCCATATACGCAAGTCTTCACGCCATATTCCGTCATTATTTCTGTAAACACGGACTGCTGTTGATTACTGTTAGTTGGCGGAAAATGAAGTACTCCTATCAAGATATCCGGCTCATGTGCTTTCGCCTCGTCAAAGGACATCCTAAGCCTCATTGCTTCACGCTCATAGATTTTTTTATCTTCAGCACTAAATCCATCATCTCCCGGACAAATCCAACCTCTGCTTCCGCATATAGCAATCTTCTTGCCTTCGTTTTCTATGATATGTGCCTTATTTTGTATAA
>JAFYPY010000177.1 GCA_017547345.1 Bacillota bacterium
ATAGTGTCCCCTTTCTTGTGCCTTTTTTCTACAAATTCTATAATATTATACTACATTTTGACTTCAAATAAAATAGTAAATGATGGTATTCTCTGTGTAGTTACTGTGATAAATAAAAAAGTCCCTAGCATTAGGGACTTAAATTTTTTTATTTAGTATTCCACGATTAATTCTATTGTATCCGGCAAAACTGTAAGTTCCGTGGAGGCCACTTTATAAGGATATGTAACAACCTGTGAAAGTGTTTTGCCTTTTTCAGGTTCCATAAAATGAGCCATGACCTTCAAATTGCTGCTACCCTTATCCTTTTCCAACTTCATTTCCTTTATTGTTACTCCATAACCTGAGGTAGGCTTTTCTCCTCGTGTCACAATAACATATACCTTCCCGTCTACCAGGCACCCCAAGGCACGTTCCAGTTCTCTATATTCAGGGACTACTTCCATCTCAATGGCTTTTGGAATGTTATCTTTGGAAAGTTCCTCAAAACCAATATTTTTACCTGCTGTATTATTAAAAATGCTCTGCCCAAAAGAAAACCAACAAATCAAAGCTGCCACAATAAGAAGAATTAGTATAATCAAGGGCTTTTTAAACAAATTTTTCAGTGTATTCTTTTTTTCTCCGCTCATAAAAAACTCCCTTCTCTCATAGGTTTCATAACATCCTATGAAAAAAGGGAGAAAAATATTATATATTTATACTAAAGCCTTAACTGCCTTAACGATATCAGCTGCTGTCATGCCATATTTAGCCTTTAATTCATCTGGCTTGCCAGACTCACCAAAAGTATCTTTCTGACCAACCATAGCCATCTTAACTGGGTGCTTACAAGATAAAACTTCTGCAACTGCACTTCCTAGTCCACCGATTACAGAATGTTCTTCTGCCGTTACAATAGGGCCTACCTGTGCTGCTTCAAGGAGAATTTCTTCATCGATAGGCTTAATTGTATGCATATCGATTACTCCAACTTCAATTCCTTCTTTTGCAAGTTCTTCTGCAGCCATCATAGCTTCACTTACCATGATTCCTGTTGCAACAACTGTTAAGTCCTTGCCACGACGAAGCCAGTTACCCTTGCCAAGTTTAATGTCTGCGCCTTCTTCATAGAATACAGGAACAGCAGCTCTACCAAGTCTCACATAGCAAGGTCCATCAAATTCGACTACCTGCTTCATAAGTTCTGTTGTAGAAACGCCGTCGCATGGGTTTACAACAACCATTCCAGGAATTGTTCTCATAAGCGCAAGATCTTCAAAAGTCTGATGGCTGGCACCATCTTCGCCTACTGTGATACCTGCATGTGTAGCACAAACTTTTACATTTGCGTGTGTATATCCTATGGAGTTACGAATAATTTCAAATGCTCTACCTGCAGCAAACATAGCAAATGTGCTAGCACATACAGTCTTGCCGGAAAGAGCAAGCCCACAAGCTGCAGCGTATAAGTTCTGTTCAGCTATACCCATATTAAAGAATCTTTCAGGATATGCCTTTGAAAATTCAGCAGTCATAGTTGACTTAGAAAGGTCAGCATCCATTACTACTAAATTAGGGTTTTCTTTTCCAATCTCTACTAAAGCTTTACCATAAGCTTGTCTTGTTGCCATTTTTTCTGCCATTATAATGCACCTCCTAATTCGCTAACTGCCTGTTTCATCTGTTCATCATTTGGTGCCTTACCATGCCATCCTGCCTCATCTTCCATGAAGGAAACGCCATGACCCTTATGAGTCTTAGCAATGATAGCAGTAGGCTTGCCTTTGCAATCTCTTGCCTTATCGAATGCATCGAAGATTTCTTCGAAGTTATGTCCATCAATTTCAATTACGTTGAAACCGAATGCTTCGAATTTTTTGTCTATTGGCTTAACGGTGATTACATCATCATTGTTGCCGTCGATTTGAAGACCGTTCCAGTCAACGATTACGCAAAGATTATCAAGCTTATAGTGCCCTGAAGCCATCGCTGCTTCCCAGATTAAACCTTCCTGCAATTCGCCATCACCAAGCAAAGTATAGATTCTGCCTGGATCATTGTCTAGTTTGTTTGCAAGTGCCATACCTACGCACACTGCAAAGCCTTGTCCCAGAGAACCTGTGGACATTTCAACGCCAGGAACTTTGTCTCTATTTGGATGGCCCTGTAAATAGCTTCCAAGCTTTCTTAATGTTAATAAATCCTCAACAGGGAAGTAGCCTCTTTCTGCCAAAGCTGCATATTGCACAGGAGCAGCATGTCCTTTTGAAAGGACAAACTTATCTCTTCCCTTCATATCAGGATCCTTTGGGTCAATATTCATTTCCTTAAAATATAGAGCAGTCAAAATATCTGCTGCGGAAAGAGATCCACCAGGATGCCCTGAACCTGCACTATGTACCTGTTTAACAATGTCTACTCTGATTTGAGAAGCGATTTGTTGATACTTTTTAAAATCCATTGCGTTCCTCCAAAATTGCTTATAACTTATATTGTTAAGGGGAGTTATCCTCCTTTTGAGTAACTCCCCTTGTTACCTAATACTATTTTAACGACTTTCCGTTAAATTTGCAATTCCCAAACTTACACTTAACGCTTTTTCTACATC
>JAFYPY010000178.1 GCA_017547345.1 Bacillota bacterium
AATTAATGACCAGATATAAACTTGATGAACTTACAGAGGATACCCTTGAAAATATGGAGAATATTTCAAGAAAAAGAGGTTTTATTTTACCAGGCAAGAGAATTGATTACGAAAGATGCGGCAAAACTCTGTTAGACGAGTTTAGAGGCGGAGTAATTGGAAATATAACTTTAGAAAAGGCTTAAAGATTATGACTAAAGCAGAAAGACTTGCAAAGATGCAAGAAAAACACAGTATGATGATGGCATTTGATGACGAATATCGTCAGAATGGAGCTATCATTGTGGCAGGTGTAGATGAAGCAGGACGAGGACCTCTTGCAGGACCGGTCGTTGCGGCATGTGCCATTTTGCCAGAAGATTTCGATGTAATTGGTGTAGATGATTCTAAAAAACTTTCCGAAAAAAGAAGAGAGGAACTTTTTGAAGAAATTTTAAATAAATCACTTGCAACAGGCGTTGGAATAGCAGATAATAATCTAATAGACGAAATTAACATCTTGCAGGCAACTAAAAAAGCTATGCAAGAAGCTCTTGAAAATGCAAATAGTATGTTAGAGGAAAAGACAGGTCAAACAGTAAATCATGTACTGTTTGACGCAGTAGAAATTAATAATCTGGGGATTTCTCAGTCAGCAATTATCAAAGGTGATGCAAAAAGCCTTTCAATTGCAGCAGCATCTATAATAGCAAAAGTTACAAGAGATAGAATGATGATGGAATATCATGAGAAGTATCCATATTATGGCTTTGACAGTAATAAAGGATATGGCACAAAAGCTCATTATGCAGGTATCGAAGAACATGGTATTACTCCTATTCATAGAAAGACTTTTTTGAAAAATTTAGATTTATAAAACGGAGGAACGAAACGATGGAATTCAAAACTGATATCCAGATCGCACAGGAAGCCGTGATGGATAACATCACAGATATTGCAAAAGCAGCAGGTATCGATGATAGTTATTTAGAACAGTACGGTAAGTACAAAGCAAAGGTTGATTACAAGATTTTAAAAGACATGGAAGAAACTCCAAATGGTAAGTTAATTCTTGTAACAGCTATTTCCCCAACACCAGCAGGTGAAGGTAAGACAACTACAACTGTAGGTCTTGCAGATGCTCTTCACGCATTAGGCAAGAATGTTTTTGCTGCTCTGAGAGAACCTTCATTAGGACCAGTATTCGGTGTTAAAGGTGGTGCTGCAGGCGGTGGCTATGCGCAGATCGTTCCTATGGAAGATATTAATCTACACTTTACAGGTGATATGCATGCGATTGGTATCGCAAATAATTTAATTGCCGCATGTCTTGACAATCACATCCAGCAGGGTAACCAGCTTGGTATTGATGTTAAGAAGATTACTTGGAAAAGAGTGGTAGACATGAACGACCGTCAGTTAAGACATGTTATCGATGGTCTTGGCGGTAGAGTCAATGGGGTACCAAGAGAAGACGGTTTTGAAATTACAGTAGCTTCTGAAATTATGGCAATACTTTGCTTATCTTCTAGCATTTCTGATCTTAAAGAAAAGGTTGCAAGTATCATCGTAGGATACACATATGATGATAAGCCAGTTACAGTTAGAGATCTTAAGATTCAGGGAGCAGTAGCTGCAGTTCTTAAGGATGCACTAAAGCCAAACTTAGTACAGACACTTGAACATACACCTGCTTTCGTACACGGTGGCCCGTTTGCAAACATTGCTCACGGATGTAACTCAATTATGGCAACAAGAATGGCTCTAAAGCTTGCAGATTATGTAGTAACTGAAGCAGGTTTTGCTGCTGACCTTGGTGCAGAAAAATTCGTAGATATTAAGTGCAGAAAAGCTGGATTACATCCATCTGCTGCAGTAGTTGTTGCTACAGTAAGAGCACTTAAGTATCATGGTGGAGTTGCTAAGGCTGACCTTAACAATGAAAATCTTGAAGCATTAGAAAAAGGCTTACCAAACTTATTACAGCATGTAGAAAACGTAACTAAGAATTATGGCCTTCCATGCGTAGTAGCAATCAACAAGTTCCCTACTGATACAGAAGCTGAACTTGAAATGGTAAGAGAAAAATGTAAAGAATTAGGTGTTAATGTTGCTCTTTCCGAAGTATGGGGTAAAGGCGGCGCTGGCGGCAAGGAATTAGCTGAAGAAGTATTAAGACTTGTTGAAGGCGAAAACGATTTCCACTTTGTATATGAAGACGATTTATCTCTTGCAGAAAAGATTGAGGCAGTAGCTACTAAGATTTATAGAGCAGATGGCGTAGACTTCGATGCAAATGCAAAGAAGCAGCTTGCTACAATCGAATCTTTAGGATTTGGACACTTGCCAGTATGTATGGCTAAAACTCAGTACAGCTTCTCTGACAATGCGGCACTTATTGGTGCACCTCGTGACTTCAAAATCACAATTAGAGATGTTAAAGTTTGCTCAGGTGCAGGTTTCGTAGTTGTTAAGACTGGCGACATTATGACAATGCCTGGTCTTCCAAAAGTACCATCAGCAGAAAAGATTGATGTTGATGACAACGGCGTGATTACTGGATTATTCTAAAAATAATATCAAATACATCCCCCCCCCTTGCTAGGTTTAGCCTTGGCAAGGGGGGATTATTTTGTGTTGATGTATTTAATTAGATACATTATTGTTGACTTTATAAAATCTTAGGAGTATTGTGAAGATAGAGTTAATTTCCTTATGTAAATGCGAAGATCGGAGGGAAACTATGAAAAAATTACTGGTTGCGTTAATGTGTGTAATCATGGTTTTTAGTTTGATGCCAACTATGGCATTCGGTGATACTGAACCTAAAGTGGCACAGAATCCTACAGCAGAAGCCAAGATAGGCGATATTGAATATGCAACATTGGAAGAGGCCTTTGAGAATGTTGGAGATAATCAGTATGTTGTTCTCTTAAATGATGTAACACTAGACGAAAAAATAATAGTAAAAGCGAGTTATGTTAAACTTGACTTGAATGGACATAAAATTACTGCAACTACTGAAGACAAATTAGCTTTTGAAGTTATGCACCCTTATTGTCGTTTCGCCATATATGATGGAGCAAATGTATATGAAACGGAAATAGGAGTTAATAAGGAATTATTTGATGCAAAAGTATATGTGGGTTTGTATTCATCTGCATCTATATCACTGGCACTTTACGATGGCAGTCAAATTATATATGACAATATGAACAATGAACTGGTAGTATGTAGCGATTGGATTTATGTAGATTACTTGGATTCGGGAGCAGATACATATAGATTTTCAGTAAGCACTGAAGAAAATATTTCTTTCTATTATGCTTGCCTAAAGTGTGGAGATATATATTGGGGAAATCCTAATAGAGAACTTTTTAATGAGTTTACTAATTACCTTGAGTTAGATGCTCCTATAGAAGAAGTTGGATATATTGTTGATGTTTTACCGATAGAACCAGATGGAGTAACAATGAACCCTTCTTGGTGGGGTGGATATGGTCTAAAAAAAGGGAATGATATTTCTGACACACTTGATTTAGAATATGACATTGCTATGACGTATTATCCTGATGAATGGCCATTTTACTTCCATGAAGTGTATTTTCCGGGCTATAAGATAATAGGTTGGAAAGAAGTATTACAGTATGATGTTGATTACGAAAATATGAAGGTTATTGATCTAGTTTTAGGTGACGAAGTAACTGAAATTACAAGCAATGATATATCTATTTGTCCAATTTGGGCGAAGGTAGAAAAGCCGACTATTGAAGCTAATACTTCAGTTGAAAAGGTGCTATTTGTAACTGACGAGAAGGAACAAGAAAAAGCTATAAGGGCTACAAATAAGCTTATCAATGATATTGCTGCAGGCAAAGATACAGATATCAAGGTTGACAATGACATTGATAAGATGATTAGAAAAGCATTAGCGGGAGAAATAGAATTATTTAGCATATATGCTGACACTAAGATTGAAACGATTGAAATAGGTTCAACAGCTTCTGCTGATATAAGCTTGATTTCTGATAAAATTGAGGAAGGTACCGTTGCAGAATATATTGACTTAAGCGTAGAATTATCAGTTATTGCATTAGGTTCTGATTTGATTCCAGCTGCCGGGAATATCTACGAAATGGATGAAGAAATGACATTTAATATTGCAATTCCTAAAGAACTCAAGGATGTTCCTGCTGGCACACAGAGAGAATTCTATGTAATTAGAGTTCATGAAGGGCAAACAGAAGTACTTGATGTAACTATAAATGATGATGGTACTTTATCATTCGAAACAGACAAATTCTCAACTTATGCTTTAGTTTACAATGACACACAAGGTGAAAGTGGAGGTGAGTCAGCGGCGGATTCTACAACTCCAGCAGTACCAAACACAGGAGATATGAATGGAATGTTACCTTGCATGGCACTAATTTTATTAATGGGAGCCGGCGCAGTATACTTTAAGAAAAGAGAAAACTAAATTATAGAGAGTGATAAAAAGTCACTAAATATGTACAGCAAATGTTAAGGGGTCGCGCTTGCGACCTCTTTTTTCATACTGTATTATACATAAAACTACATTTTACAAAAAATTGATGTTTAGAAGGTAATAAACTTGATAATATTTAATATATAATGTATCTGTAAAATAAGAATAGAAAGGAACTATGCGGAAGTAGTGCATAGGATATGGTGATAAGATGAATAATATTAATTTTAATGAAAAAAAGGCTTTTATCTGTGATATGGACGGTGTTTTGTATCACGGCAATAAGGTTCTCCCTGGCGTAATCGAATTTGTAAGATGGCTTAAGGAAGAAAAAAAGGATTTTTTATTTTTGACAAATAACAGTGGCTGCACACCGAGAGAGCTTCAACAGAAGCTAGCAAGAATGGGCATAGAAGTTTCTGAAGATAACTTTTATACAAGCGCATTGGCAACTGCGGCATTCTTAAAGGAACAAGCACCGGGATGTTCTGTGTATGCCATCGGTGAAGCGGGATTATTGAATGCTTTATATGATGAAGGTATTACTATGAACGATGTGGATCCAGACTATGTTGTTGTTGGAGAAGGTAAGGCTTATTCTTTAGATACACTAACAAAGGCGACCAATCTTGTAATGAAGGGTGCGAAACTAATTGGGGCAAACTCAGATGTTTCAGGACCAATTGAAAATGGTATAATGCCAGCATGTGGTGCTTTGGTTGCGCCTATTGAGATTGCAACAGGAAAGAAGGCATATTTCTGCGGGAAACCAAATCCTCTTATGATGAGAACTGGCCTCAAAAAGTTAGGCGTTCATTCAGCAGACGCGGTTATGATTGGTGACAGAATGGATACAGATATTATTTCTGGTCTAGAAAGTGGTATGTCCACTATTCTTGTTCTTTCTGGTGTATCCGATATGAACACAGTGGATTCTTATGCATATAGACCTACAAATGTGCTTGAGGGAGTAGGCGATATTGTTAAGATTGCAACGGAAAACAAGTAGTTGACGAATCTATATATGAAAGATATAGTTTAGTTAGAAAGGCGGGTAGCTATTATGGAAAAACTACAAAAACTATATCTTGCAATGATTGATTATGAAAGAGAAGTACCAAGCCGTATACAGCATTTTACTAAAGTACATAGCTATGCGAGACTGATTGGTCTTTGTGAGGAAATTGATAAGGAGACTCTATATATACTTGAGACTGCGGCATTAGTCCACGATATTGGCATAAAGCCCTCTTATGAAAAATATGGTCATTGCAAAGGCCCTTTCCAAGAAAAAGAAGGCGTAGAACCTGCAAAGAAAATGCTTGGAGAACTTGGCTTTGAACAAAATGTAATAGAAAGAGTGTGCTGGCTTATTGCACATCATCATACATATAAAGATGTGGTTGGGCTTGATTATCAAATTCTTTTGGAAGCGGATTTTATTGTAAATCTCTATGAGGACGATGAAGATAAGGT
>JAFYPY010000179.1 GCA_017547345.1 Bacillota bacterium
AAGCGACAGAACTGAAGACAGACTTGGTTTTCTTGTAGGTGTAGGTACAAACTTTATTATTCTGCAAGACATAACAACAGGAAATATTCTAGTAATAGACATCTTCTCTATAAGACTTACATATGTCTACTATTCTCCAGCGGTTGTCCCTGAATTCTAAGTTTATGAAAACTAAAATCCCCGGTGCATAATAATGCTCCGGGGATTTTGTGTTTTATTTTGATTCTTCTGCTTCTTTTGCTTTATCTTTAGCAATTTCAGCAAATCTCTTAATCTTATGAGTTGTAGTCTTTTCGAATTCGTCAGTCTTGATTTCAAGTTTCTTAATTGTCTTGTAATTAGAAAGCTTGTGATTAACCTTTTTGATTTCTTCCCAAAGAACCTTATATACAGCCTCATCATCTAGGTTTTCGCCGTGGCGTTCATTAATAACATCATAGTTTGGAATAACCTTAACCGTGATAATAAGTTCCTTTTCGCCTGCTACTTCCTTACCGTATACCATACATTCTTTGATTTCATCCACCTTAGCAAGTAGTCCTTCGATTTCTTCTGGGTAAATGTTCTTACCGTTTTGTGTAACGATTACATTCTTGCTTCTACCTGTGATATATACATATCCTTCTTCGTCCATGTATCCGATATCCCCGGAGTTGAACCATTCGCCATCCATAACAGTATCTGTCGCATCCTGGTCTTCATAGTAACCCATCATGACAGTTTTACCCTTGATGAAGATTTCTCCTTCGCCCTTTTCGTTAGGTGAATCAATCTTGATTTCGTTGCAGTTTACTGCCCTACCTACTGAACCAACTCTAGGATCCCAATCAGGTGTTAACGCTGCAATTGGAGCAGTTTCTGTTAACCCATATCCCTGTAAGAACAATATACCTATATCAGTTAACCACTTACCTACAGCTGGATCGATTGGAGCCGCTGCAGATACAACGATTCTTAAATTGCCTCCTAAATTGTCATAGATATCTCTAAAGACTTTTCTCTTTACATCTATTCCAAGGTTCTTCATTGTGTTGGTTAGAGTAATCATTGATTTAACCACTGACGCCTTGCCACTCTTCTCTATTCCTTGAATCAACTTCTTATATAGTGATTCAATTAAAAGAGGTACTGCAATAATTGCCGTTGGGCCTGTTTCCTTCATATCATTTGCGATATGTCTTAAACCCTGACAAACTACGATTGAAGAACCTCTTGCCATAGGTAATAGGAAACCTATTGTCGATTCGTAAGTGTGATGAAGCGGTAAAACCGAGAACAGTTTATCGTTTTCATCTATATATACGAACGGATTAACGGCATTGATGTTGTATGCCAAGTTTCTATTGCAAAGCATTACGCCTTTAGCTGCAGATGTGGTTCCGCTTGTGAAAAGTAAAACTGCAAAAGCTTCAGGATCGATTTCAGTATTTGCAAATGAGTTGTCTCCCATATCTCTTAGAAGTTTACCTTCTTGCATAACAAAATCCATACCTACAAATCTTCCATCAATTTTATGATCAGATTTCATCTCAATAAAAAACTTAACGCCAGGGCATTTATTTGCAATCTTCTTAATCTGGTCCTTCTTCTTTGGTGAATAGATAATCGCAGCAGCATCGGAACGCTTAACAAGGTTTTCAAGTTCGTTGTCCGGAAGTTCCTTATCAGTAGGAACTGCGATACCTACGCCACAAAGCATTGCCATATATGAAACATACCATGAATAAGTAGTTTCACCGATAATCATAATCTTTTCGCCTTTAAGTTTGAAAGCCTTAGAAAGACCTTCTCCAAAGTTCATTACATCTTCACCAAACTGTCCATAAGTAATTCCCTTAAATCCTTCTTTTCTATTGAACTTTTCATAGATAAAAGGTCTATCGGCAAACTTTTCAACAGACTCATTAAAAATTTCTTTTATAGTCTGATAGTTCGTTTCCTTATAACCGTGTGGTCCTTCTTGCTCAGCCTTAAGCTTTGCCTTTAATTCTGCAATAGTTTCTAATGTATAATTAATTTTTAATTCTTCGATATCATCAATATCCCTCATCTTAAACTTTGGTAACTTAAAATTAGGAATCTTGTCAAAAATCCTCGCCATAAATCAATTGCCCCCTTACAAAATACTAACTAAATTTTCCAATAGTTCTTAATATTATATCATTCTTCACAGCGGAAAAGCAACTTTTTTAATGCTTGCCAGTTAAAGGGTATGAGAGGATAAAGATATGAGTCTCCAGACAGAGTCTTTGTGGTAGAAAGGACAAGTAGAGCAATAACAAATCCTGTTACGAACCCTAAAATTCCGAATGTACCTGCACCAATAATCATTAATAGCCTAGAAAATTTCATCCCATAGCTCAATTCGATGCTAGGCTGCGTAAAGCTGGCAAGCGCTACCACAGCCATACACAAGATTGTTTGTGGAATAAACCATCCGGAGTTAACACTAAATTCACCAAGTATCAAGGCACCTATAACGGACAAAGACATCCCTAGGGAACTAGGTGTATTTAGTGAGGCCAATTTTAAGCCATCTATAGCTATTTCCAACAGTAGAAACTGAATCAAAATTGGTACTGCGAAATTTTTTTCCGGCACAAAAAACTCCAAAATTTCAGGTGTCATTTCCTTGTACTGTATTATGAGCATATAAATAGGCGTTAAAAAAAGAATAACCAAAAAGTTCAAGGTCCTAAGCAGTCTAAAGTAGTTCCCTGTAAGCTGCGGGAAATAATAATCATCTACATCCTGCAAAAAATCAAAGACACCAACGGGAAGAAGCATCACCGTGGGTGAGTTATCGACTATTATAGCAATCTTCCCCTCCGTTATATGTGCTGCAATTATATCCGGTCTTTGTGAATACCTTACCTTTGGAAAAGGATTAAATCCATTATATGCTTTTAGCTCTTTCATCAGTTTTTCTAGGACGCTTTGATCCCCTACAGTAATGTACTCCGTTTTAACCTTATTGATAAGATTTTCCACTTTATTAAGAAGCGACTTGTTTACCTTATCCTTCATATACACAACTGCCACATCCGTTTTGCTTACCTCACCTAAAGGAAAATACTTCAAGATTAAGTTGTTGTCTCTAATCCTTCTACGAATCATCCCAATATTTTGCATAAAGCTTTCTGTGAACCCATCCCTAGCTCCTCTCAAAGATTTTTCTTTCTCAGGCTCCTCCACAGAACGAGAAGGGTAAGATCTGGTGTCTATTATTATTATTTTGTCTAAGCTTTCTACAACCATAATACTTAACCCTGAGTACATCCTTTGCTGTGCTATTTTGTATGAATCAGTGACCTGGCTGCTTAAAAAAGGCAATTTTTCTTCTATGAACTGCTGGCTATTCGCAATAGACCTCATTTCATCGTCTTCAATCGAAAGTAAGTAATTCAAAACATATTGAGCTTTCAATCCATCAGTCAAACCATCTACATAAAAAATGGTCGCCTTTCGCCCTCCTATCTTTATTCTCCTTTCCAGTAAGTCAAAACTTTCACCGACAGGGAGTTCTTTTTTTAATGTATCTAAATGTTTCTCGTACATGTCCGCTCTCCTTTTCCTTTCTTTTTATTGTCTCTAAATCTTGAAATTTCATACTTTTGCATATATAATTATTAAGTTAAGATAACAACCAGGAGGTTTATATATGAATTACACTAAACTTGCGGAAATCCTTTTCCCAGGAGTAGACAAAACAGCTGAAGAATACGAATCAATGTTCCCTGCTAGAAATCTTCCAGAGGGAGCAAAGGTTACAAGATTAGGTCCAAGCCCTACAGGTTTTATTCATTTAGGAAACTTATTCGGTGCATTTGCAGACGAAAGATTAGCTCACCAGTCCGGTGGTGTTTTTTACCTAAGAATTGAAGACACAGATGACAAGCGTTTCGTAGAAGGCGCAGTAGATATTATTATTAATTCCCTAAGATTCTTTGGAATTAATTTTGACGAAGGCGCAACAATGGAGGGCGAGGTAGGCGCATACGGCAGCTATACACAGAGCCAGAGAGGCCCTATCTACCAGTGCTTTGCAAAGAAATTAGTTTCCGAAGGAAAGGCTTACCCTTGCTTCTTAACAGAAGAAGAAATCGCCGAAATCAGAGCCACACAAGAAGCCAACAAGGAAAACCCAGGAATCTACGGAAAATGGGCTAAAAACCGTGATTTAAGCCTAGAGCAGGTAGAAGAAAAACTAGCAGCAGGACTTCCATATGTAATTAGACTAAAATCTGATGGAGATATGAGCCTTCCTGAAGATCAGATAAGAAGATTTGAAGTTGAAGATGCAATTCGTGGAACCTTAAATATGCCATATAACGATCAGGATACTGTAATCCTAAAGGCTAATGGTATTCCAACTTATCACTTTGCACACGCAATCGACGACCACTTAATGAGAACTACTCACGTCGTAAGAGGTGCTGAATGGTTACCTTCCCTTCCTATCCATGTTGAATTATTCGAAAAACTTGGCTGGGAACCACCTATTTACTGCCATACAGCGCAGCTTATGAAAATAGGTGAAGACGGTAACAAGCGTAAGCTTTCAAAGCGTCATGACCCAGAATTATCACTGGACTACTACAGAAGACTTGGATACCATCCTGCCACTGTTAGAGAATACCTTCTAACAATCTTAAACTCTAACTTTGAAGAATGGAGAATAGCTAATCCGGATGCAGACATCGACGAATTCGAATTCACAACAGAAAAGATGTCAAACTCTGGAGCATTATTCGATTTAAACAAGCTAAACGATATCAGTAAAGACGTATTGCTTCGTGTGAGCGCTAGCGATTTATTCGATTTCTTAAAAGCTTGGGCAGACGAATTCAAACCGGAATATGCTCACCTATTTGAAGATCGTGAATATTTAGAAAGAATTCTAGATATCGGAAGACAGGAAGCTAAGCCTAGAAAAGACCATGTTTATGCTCAGCAGATGATCGAAAATATTAGCTACTTCTTCGATGACATGTTCAAGACTGAAGATGAAATGCCAGCCGAAACAAAAGACGATGTTGCTGAAATCATCGCTAAGTATTTAGAAACATACGACCACTCCGACGACCAGTCACAGTGGTTCGAAAAGATTCGTCAGATTTCTCAGGATATGGGATATGCTCTTAAACCAAAGGATTTCAAGAAGAATCCTGATCAGTTCAAGGGCCATGTAGGTCACGTAAGTACAGCAATCAGAGTTGCTCTTATGGGTCGCCAGCAGTCTCCAGACGTTTGGGAAATCCAGCAGATTCTTGGAGAAGAAAGAACTAGAGAAAGATTAGCAAAGTTTGCATAAAAATAAAGCCTGCATCTATGATGTGGGCTTTTCTTTTGCAAAAAACTAAATACCGACTCATTCTTAAACAACTGATATTTCTCTCTTAAAGTTTCCGTCTTAGTATGTTCTGCAGTATATCTAGATCTAACAATCTTCAGGTTTCTAATCATTCACTTTATAAATATCAATTATTTTTAGAACAGTCGGTACTAGCTCTGTTCAATTGTTAACATGTTTGGTGGACTCACCTCTTTCTTATCACTATAGTAGCATTAATTCACGTTTTGCTTTATCGCTTTTGTTGAGTAAAGTATAGCATCATTGTGTTTTTTGTCAATGCTTTTTTGAAAAATTCAAAAAAAGAAAAAAGGCAGATAGACGCTGCCTTATAACTCTTCTCCTCTTATAACTTTTATTGCCTGCACACGATTACTCACACCAAGCTTCTTATATAGGTTTGATGCATGCACTTTTACCGTATTAGTTGATACAAATAATGAATCTGCAATCTCGTTATTGTTCTTTCCTTCATAAAGAAATCTTGCTATCTCTTTTTCTCTTCCACTAAGACCATATCTTAATTCCGCTTTTTCCATTAAACTCTCAATCGTTTCCTCTAAAATGTTGTCCTCAACAGTCTTGCAAGAATTCCATACAAAAATTGCATTGAGTGTATTAAAGACTAGCCAAAATATTGCATATATTGTCTTGTCATTTGATAAATAGTCGAAATCAGTTCTGGAATCAACAATTGTGATAGTTGCAACCAATCCTAAAAAGATAAACGCAATATTATACACTGCCAAGTAAAAACTAGTAAGTTTTCCTATTCTCTGGTTTGAAATAAGTTTCAGATATCTAACACTGCAATAGGCCACAGCAAACAATGGTAACAGATTCAAAGTTACCATAATTAGCAAATACATATCATCTGTCAGAACTATCATATTAGTTGTATAAAATATATCTACCATTAGAATTACTGTAGCAAGCAATGCGAAAAAGGGCTTAATCCATACTTCCTTTTTAATTTTAGCAAGCTCAGATTTTATAACAACAAGTTCATAAGCGAGGGTTATTTCTAGAATGTTTTCTATAATGTATATCCATTCAAGTAGATTATCTGTTAGTATTCCTTGTAAAAATACCATCAAAAAATCGCATATGTTAAATACAACTATGATTGCAAGGAAGATTGTTAAACTCGTACTTCTTGCCATAGCATTATTAACCGCTAAGTTTTTTTCACTTGCCATTATCTGCATAGTAAACGACATAACGCCTATCATAATTGTAGCTACATAGGTTAATTCCACTAATTCTTGCATAATTTCTCCTTAATATATATAACCAAATAATATTATACAAAAAAAAGGCGGAATTGTTCCGCCCTTTGATGTTTCTAAGCACTTTTTTAGCACTCTATTACCCAAAATTGCCGAATATTGCTATTCGGCAATTATTGGGTGTTTTATTTATTAATTCACCTAATATATTAAGGAGAACTAGTATTAAGCTTCTAAAGCCTTTAATGCAGCTTCTCTGTCAGCTTCTCTAGCTTCTAGAACTGCCTGATATTCTTCATCTGTCATCTTAGTCATGGAAATACCAGTGATACCGTAGAATAATGAGATGAATGGGTTAATTAGGTTAAGGAATGCGTACATGATGTATCCGTTACCTACTCCTAGGAAGGATCTCATTGTAGCACCACATGTGTTCCAAGGGAAGAAGTTGGATGTGATTGTACCACAGTCTTCTAAGCATCTTGATAAGTTCTTTGGAGCAAGCTTCATATCTTCGAATGCTTCCTTGTACATTCTACCTGGAAGGATGATTGCTAAGTACTGGTC
>JAFYPY010000180.1 GCA_017547345.1 Bacillota bacterium
AAGCTGTGAAACATGCATAAATCTGTTTTCAAATACAGTCTCAATTACAGTGCTTGCACCTTCAACAGTAGTTAAATATGCCATAAAAGGAGACTGGATATCTGTCGGGAACCCTGGGTAAGGTAATGTCTTGATATCTGTCGCAACCTGCGGACCTAAATCCCCTCTTACAATCAAATCATCATCTCCAACCTCAATTCTAACACCACACTCGCGAAGCTTTGCAATTACGGGTTTTAAATGATCTGGAACTGCGTTACAAATATGCAGTGCACCCTTTGTGATAGCAGCTGCAAGCATAAATGTTCCTGCTTCAATTCTATCCGGAATAACAGTATGCTTAGCTCCCTTTAAGAATTCTACACCTTCTATTTTGATTGTATCAGTTCCGGCGCCCTTTATCTTAGCACCCATCTTGTTTAAGAAGTTTGCAAGGTCTACGATTTCGGGCTCTTCTGCAGCATTTTCAATGTATGTTATGCCATGGGCAAGAACTGCAGCCATCATAATATTCTCTGTTGCACCTACGCTTGGGAAGTCCAAATAAATAGTTTCGCCAATCAAGCCTTGCGGTCCTGCAATAGCTTCAACATAGTTATCTCCCATAACAAGTTCTGCACCTAGGGCCTCAAATCCCTTTAGATGCAAATCAATAGGTCTTGCGCCTATTGCACATCCACCAGGCAACGGAATTCTCGCTCTACCCTTTCTTGCAAGTAAAGGTCCCATCACAAGAATAGATGCCCTCATCTTATTCACAAGCTCAAACTCTGCTTCTGTTGATATAATATCCTCTGTATGAATTGAAATAATATTTTCTTCCAATTCTTCAATCTGTGATCCTAATGAAGCAAGTATTTCTTTCATTAATGCCACATCTCTTAATCTCGGCACATCTCTAATGACACATTCCTCTTCAGCAAGTAAAGCTGCCGCCATTAAAGGAAGTACCGCATTTTTTGCACCACTAATCTGTACCTCACCTTTTAGTGGGCCACTCTTTTCTACAATGTACTTTGCCAATTTAATCCTCCACTTGGACTATAATTCTTTCATTTCATCAATACAAGCTTTGCACACGCTCTTTCCACGAACTTCAACTACATCTTCTACACTGCCACAGAATATGCACTTTGGCTCTATCTTCTTTAGCATGATGTATTCTCCATCCACGAATACTTCTAACAAATCATCTGTCTTGATATCTAAACTTCTTCTTAATTCAACTGGTATTACTACTCTTCCTAATGGATCTACCGGTCTTGCTATTCCTGTCGCTTTCATAACTTGTCTCCTCCTGCTTGCTTAACCTTTATCAAACCGATTATTTGTTCTTTTTATTTTTCTTGTCTTTCTTGACAATTCCCGCAAAGCTACTAGCCGCATTAACCACACTTGTAGCCGCCGAAACTACACTTTGGTTCCCCTTTATCGAGTTAACTACAGTCCCAACCGAGGAGCCAATACCGCTCACGATTCCATCAATCTGCTCTGCCTTTTCTGCAGCAGTCGCAGATACCACCTTTGCATCATCTAAAATCAGATTTGTCTGTTTAATTGTTTTAATTAGATTATTTAATAAAATAATTAAATAAATAAGAAATATTATGACGAGGACAGCAATTGCAGTAAGCAGTGCCCCCTTCAACGTAACTGTTATAGTCATACTCTACCTCCTCATTCGGTAAACGCTATTTTTATTATAACTCAAAATTAGAAATCACTTCAACATTTTTTTCATATTCTATGCATACCTTTTAACATTAACCAAAGGAGCTAGTCTTATGATGAATTGTATTTGGGCAGTTATTTTACTGTCATCAATTATATACGCATTTTTTTCAGGAAACATAGACGCGCTAGAAACAGCATTCTCAGAGAGTTCTACAAAGGCCGTAGAATTTCTTATAAGTTTATGCGGCATCATGGCTATGTGGAGTGGCTTGATGGAAATTGCCGAAAAAACAGGATTAATAGAGAAACTTGCCAAAGGGCTTATGCCTTTAACAAAACTACTTTTTCCTAAACAGAAAAATCCAGAAACCTTGTCTCTGATAGTTATGAGTTTTATGTCCAATCTTTTCGGGGCGGGTAATAGTTCAACTGTTTTTGCACTAAAAACCATGGAAAACTTAGACAAACAAAACAAATATAATACAAAGGCCAGCAACGATATGTGCACCTTTGCTGTAGTGAATATGGCTATCGCCCCTATAGTTCCAATATTGACCATTCAAATCCGGAGCGAAGTCGGGTCATCAAATCCTTACTCCACCGTTGTCCCGTCTCTTGTTACCGCCCTCATAACAATACTGGTCTCCATTATCATATGTAAATATTTTGAAAGGAAAGAAAAATGACAAAAATACTCGTATTATTATCAACCTGTTTTCTTCCAGCTATGACAGTCATTATAATATCATATGGGATTCTAAAGAAAGCTCCTGTTTATGACCTTTTTATTGATGGTGCAAAAAAAGGTCTAAAAACATCAGTGGACATACTACCTTTTCTCATCGGGATTTTTCTTGCTGTAAACAGTTTAACGTCCTCGGGCCTACTTAACCTTCTAAATCTTCTATTTTCTCCTTTGCTAAAGCTGCTTGGAATACCGCCTGAGCTACTGCCATTAATATTGCTTCGTTCCGTTTCAGGTAGTGGTTCATACATTATTCTTCAAGACATTTTAGAAACCGTTGGCCCCGATACCTATGCAGGAAGAGTTGCATGTGTTATGACAGGTGGTTGTGAAACAATTCTCTATGTTCTAGCTTTATATTTTGGTGTCACACATGCAAAAGAAATGAGGCACGCCTTTGTAGGTGGCCTCATTGGTTATCTAACCGGTATATTAGTTTCAATATTCATATGCAAATATATTTAATTTAATCTTCATACGCTTTGAGGAGTTCTTGAGTATAATTACCTTTGCCATCATATACCGCCAATGGCTCCATTAATTTCAACTCATTACCCCCACCTTTAACAAAGTGAATTAACAAGATATTAGGGACACTCTCTTTTGTAGGACTTACAAAACGCATTTCCTTAGGCTCTAACTTGTTCTTTCTTGCATAGAAACATATATCTGTAAGTCTAGAAGGTCTATGAACCATAAAGAGATCCCCTTTGGGTTTTAGGAGAAATGATGCCGCCTCAAAAAACTCGTTAATACCTGCGGTTGTCTCATGTCTTGCAATAGTTTTTGGCATCATATCATTTTTAATACCCCCTCCGGAAATGAAATACGGCGGATTACACACTATAGCGTCCACATTACCTTTATAGCTATGACCCCAATCCAAAACATCTTTAACATCACAGTTCAAGAAAGAGATTCTGTCTTCTAAACCATTTATTTTTGCATTTCTTTCAGCTCGATTAAAAGATTCTCCTTGAACCTCTACACCAACGATCTTTGCATCATTGATTTTATGAGACAAAATCAATGGTATGACCCCTGTGCCAGTTCCAAGATCAAATATAATCCCTGGTTTCTTCTTTAATCCATTTACAGCAAAATCCGAAAGTATTACAGCATCCACGCCATAACAAAACTCTTTTGGGTTTTGAATCAGTTCCAAATCTCCAAAACCGATTTTGTCAATCCTCTCAAATTCAAAAGTAGCTACATCTGCTGTCTTTTTCATAAGACTAATCCTTCATAAGTTTTTGAATTTCTTTCATTGTGTCCGCATCAACACCTTCAAAAACATTGAAATTTTTATTATCTCTATGCTTTTCTGTTCTTCTTACTTCTTCCTTCTTGAAAGTGTAAATTTCAGAGGAAAGTTTTTCTTCTTGCTCATCGGTCTCTGTATGCTTACCCTTTGCGTTATCTTCAACAAACAGTCTAACTTTAACCAATCTTTCAAGAAGGTTTGTATCTACTACCTTTCCAAGACCTTCCGGAGTTTTTACCTTTTCACCAACATCTGGCATTCCTTTTCTAAACTCCATATAAATATCGTTTTCATATTTCAAACAACACATAAGTCTACCACAAATTCCCGAAATTTTAGTCGGATTTAGTGAAAGATTCTGTACTTTTGCCATTTTTATAGAAACAGGTTCAAAATCAGCAAGCCAGCTATGACAACACAATGCCCTGCCACAACTTCCTATTCCACCTAGCATCTTCGCCTCATCTCTTACACCAATTTGACGCAATTCTATACGCATCTTGAAAACGCCTGCTAGATCTTTTACAAGCTCACGGAAGTCAACACGCCCATCTGCAGTAAAGTAAAACACAATTTTGCTATTATCGAAAGTATATTCCACATCAATAAGCTTCATTACAAGACCATGTTTATCAACCTTTTCCTGGCAAAGCTTTAATGCCTTTTCTTTCTTTTTTACATTCTCAATATGCTGCTTTACATCCTTTTCGTTAGCAATTCTAACAATCTTTTTTAGAGGTGCAACAATACTAGATTCTTCTACTTCTGTAATGTCCATAGTTACAGTTCCGAATTCCATACCTCTTGCAGTTTCAACAATAACATCGTCGCCTGCCTTTACATCCAAAATATCTGGGTCAAAGTAATATACTTTTCCGGCCGTCTTAAATCTTACTCCGGCTACTCTTACCATATTATCCTCCAATTTTTAAGATGAGATTTTTTAATGCATATTGATAATTGACTTTTGAAATCAAATCTCTTCGTGCAGCCTCAATATATTCAATGGTTCTTATTATCTCATCTTTTGTATATATTTTTCTTCTTGGGTCCTCCCAAGTCAAAAGCTTCTCATAAATTCTCTCAAGACCATCAAGCAAAATCAATGCATCTTCTCTGCTTTTTATTCTGCTTGAAAGCATTTGTTTCATCTCGTGGAATTTTTTGCCTTTACTCATGGCATCAAAGAATTCTTCTGCCATACATTCGCCTTCACTATTTGCCTTTATATCTTCTAATCTATATAAAACGCATCTTGACCTTATAGTTTCTAATAAATTTTCTCTATTTTCAGAAAGCAATATTATTACTGTTCCAGGAAATGGTTCTTCCAATGTCTTCAAAAGTCTGTTTTGTGCTCTAATAGTCATAGTATCAGCATCTTTAATAATAGCCAAATGTCTTGATCCTATAGGCTTCTTTTTGAGTTCGCTTTGCAACTTTAAAATCTGCTCGTCTTTCACAGACATCCCATCAGACTCGATAAAGTGAAAATCCTCAAAATTATCATGTTCCATTTTTCTACAAGTCAAACAGCAATCGCAACCAATCCCTGGCTGTGTTTCACATATAATCGCCTTGCAAAAGTCTCTAGCAAAAGACTCTTTATCTGAAAGTCCATCTCCTTCAATGATATAAGCATGAAAAACACGACCCGTGCTGATACTTGAACTTATTTTTTCAATTAGCTTCCTATTTGAATTATATTTATTTAGAGACACTTTCTAACACTTCCTCTAATTTTCTATAGATATCATACTTGATTTCTTCAATAGATCTGCTTGCATCAATACCAAAAACTCTTTCCGGATTCTTTTTTTCTATTTCTAAATACCCTTCAAAGACAGATGTATGAAAAGCTTCTTTTTCTAATTCAAGTCTATCTTGCTCTCTGTTTCCAATTCTATTTTTCCCAATACGTGGATCTAGTCTCATAAGAAAAGTTACATCTGGCATACAATCTCTTATTGCATAGCTATTTATATCCGCAACGCAATCTCCAAGACCTCTGCCAAAACCCTGATACGCAATACTAGAATCAACAAATCGATCACACACAACAACCTTGCCTTGTTCTAATGCTGGCTTAATAACTTGTGAAACATGTTGTGCTCTAGCAGCTGCGTAAAGCATTGCTTCTGTCATAGAATCCATTCCAATATTTGCTTTATCTAAAAGAATTTCTCTAATTTTTTCACCAATTAGAGTACCTCCCGGCTCCCTAGTAAATATCACCTCAAGGTTTCTCTCATTAAAAAATTTTTCAATATTCTTTAGTTGTGTGGATTTGCCGGAACCATCTGGACCTTCAATAGAAATAAAAATACCCCTATTCATTATTATCTCCTGTTTTTATATAGTTCATCTACTAGTTTTGTCAAAAAATAATGTGCGACAATATATAGAGGAACACATAACAAAATCGAAAACAATACTTTGATAATAAACATTAAAGGTTCCTCCTTAAAAATATTCCATAATATTATATCATACTCAGACCAATAAATAAAACTTTAATTATAAAAAAAGACCCTGTTAGGGTCCTTAGAAGTAAATATGGGCATAAAAAAACCGGCAACGTCCTACTTTCCCAGGCAGCTTCCCACCAAGTATCATCGGCGCTAGAGAGCTTAACTGCTGTGTTCGAGATGGGAACAGGTGTATCCTCTCCGCTATAGTCACCGGATTTACATCTTTTAACTGAATTAGAGTACCTAATGTGTACTTTTCTTAAAACCATTGGTTAAGCGTTCGACCTATTAGTATCGGTCAGCTAAATACATTACTGCACTTACACCTCCGACCTATCAACGTGATAGTCTCTCACGGGTCTTACCTTATAGGGGGAAATCTATTCTTGTGGTGGGCTTCGCACTTAGATGCTTTCAGCGCTTATCCCTTCCGTAGGTAGCTACCCAGCTATGCCCTTGGCAGAACAACTGGTGCACCAGAGCTACGTCCACCCCGGTCCTCTCGTACTAGGGGCAGCTCCACGCAAATTTCCAACGCCCACAGCGGATAGGGACCGAACTGTCTCACGACG
>JAFYPY010000181.1 GCA_017547345.1 Bacillota bacterium
ATATTGAACAGAATAGATGAACAGCTTAATCTTCGAAATACATGGCAAGGCAAAAAATACGAAAACCCTAATCATTAGAGATTAGGGTTTTTCTTTAATAATTTTTTAAGATAATTCGTCTTCGCTTTAGGATTAATCTTCTTCAAAATATGGTTCTTCAGAAAGCTCTTCAACTGTTTCTTCTGTCTCTTCCTGCGTTTCTTCCACTGTTTCTTCCATGGCTTCTTCACTAATTTGCGTAGGTTTTGCCTTTTTCTTTTTATTCTTAGCTCCAAGTATTTTGATTTGAAGAATCAAAATAACTATTGCAAGCAGTGTTACGGTTCCACCTAAAATCAATAATAGAATTACGTTATTATCTTTAGGTGAGCTTTCTTCGTCCTTTTGTGTTCCATCGGCTTTGGCGGAAAGTTTTACAAAATTCATAAGCTCTTCAGGAGTTAAACTAATGGTTTCAGAAAAAACTCCAGTTTCTTCATTATAGAAAAACCATTTTTTATCTCCACTTTCTTGGTCCTTTAGAAGTGCTAAAGTGTATTTTAAGTCAGCGTCCTTTACCAAAGGAATGTCCTTACCTTCAAATTTTCCTACAAGAAGTAAGAATTCTTCAGGAACATCTTCTGACTTAATAGTTTCTTCGATTTCGTAAACAACATCACCGATAGTTGTAGTGATGATTTCCTTCTCATCATCCTTGTTATCATTTTCATCTTCTTCCGTCGAAGTTGATTCTGAACCTCTATAAATAGTAAGCGTGTAAGTCTTAGTGTCTCCACTAGGTGCTGTAACGATAACACTTCTAACATTCTGTCCAATTATAAGGTCTTTTGAGCCAGTAACATCGATTGTAGCTCCACTATCTTGCGGTTCAGCACTAATCAAGCAAACAGTTTCATCCTCATCAACATATACAGTATATGACGTTGTATTTGCGGAAAACGAAGGTGATAAGCTGCCCGCTGATATGTATAAACTAGCAAGGTTTGCATTGCTTGAAACCGTCGGCGCTGGATCTGTTACAGTTACGCTAGTGCTAGATGATGGATAATTTAAGCTATTTCCATCATAATCAATTAAATCCGATGTGGAAACAGAAATATTGCTAGTGCCAG
Source organism: Bacillota bacterium (assembly GCA_017547345.1). The sequence goes on from JAFYPY010000181.1 coordinate 1,113, forward strand.
TTCCTATAGCCTTGAATGTTAAAGTACATGATAGAGATGTGTTATTATTTCCATCTCCCATTTGAACGCTAAACACACCCGATGCAGAACTTGGTGCTATTCCTCCAGAGCAAGATACATATTCCAAAACGGAAGCATCATATGTAACATTGCTCGTACCACCACCAAGAGATGCCGCAGAATAAGTATAGCTTACAGTAACTGTTTCTCCCTTAGTATAGGTTCCTCCACCAGAGACGCTCAAAGTCGCATCCGCTGCAAAAGCCCATGTGGCATTGCAAAAAATCAATGCCATAACCATCATTAATAATATAAATAATCTTAATCTCTTTTTCATTTTAAACCCCAAAGTTACTGTTTAATATTATATGTTCCTACTATATGTCTTTGCATATATAGTATATCTACTGAACTGATTTTTCCATCTCCATTTATATCAGCACCGTTATGATATACGCCGTTTAAGCTATATGTACCTACGATATAACGCTGTGCGAATAAAACGTCTGTAGATGAAATTTTTCCATCGCCGTTGCAATCTCCCTTTATTACCACAGGAGTAGTTTTAACAGCATCATTTTCTTTATATAAAATAACCTTGGCTCCTGTTCCTATGTTACCAGAGGAAAGCACCTTGCCATCTTTATCTACTACCTTAAAGGAATATCCACTAGGAGCAACTACATTCTTTTTGAAGGTTTCAACAGTCGTATTATAATCGATACCAGTAATATTATTACCTACATTGTACGTAGTGCTTGTCACGGATTCTTTTGTATTGCTCTGTTTAGCAACCGTAATAGTATAGACTTTCTTTTCTCCACTTGTCGCAGTTACTGTAATATCAATTTCTGTTAAATTGCCGGATAGTTGTACAGTACCGGAGCCCTTAACCTTAGATGCAGAGTTATTAGCAACAGCATTAATGCTTACCTTTGTAGTCTCGCTAGGAACTACCACTTCATAAGAATCGGTATACATATTAAACTTAGGAAGTAAATCATATCCTGCAACTTCTAAAGTCTTTAGGAAGTAGTCATTGTTACCTTCTCCCGGCTTTTCACAAGCCACCTCAGGCATATTCTTATATACCGGAATATAGAAAGTAATAGCCTTCGTATCATTATATCCATTCTTTAGGTTTGCACCTTCTTGTGCAGCACCGGAAACATTCGTCATATACTGATGGGTTGCAACCTTATCAAGACCATTCATAACATTAAACTTTTTCAAATAAAGTGTATTTTGATTGTTCTTGATATAATTTGTAGCATAGTGAAGCGCCCCGCCTATTATCGATTTAGTTCTGGAATTCCATGGTCTATTATAACTTCCTGAGCCTTTTGCATATAGCAATCCGTATTCTACTGCATCGTAGTTTCCGTAAGCATAAGCATTAACATTGAAATAGTTATAATACCCTTCATACCCCTTGACCTTGCCGGAAATACTGTTGCCAGAACCATTTTCGCCTTGCTCCACAAGTATCATAGAAGCGAGAACATAAGGATTGGCATTAGCATTCTTGCCCGCATGAAGCAATATGTCTGAATATGTATCATATCCTTTTTCAGGGAACTTGTTTGATAGGAAAGTCCCTGCCACCAAATCTTGAAGCCCAGTCTTGTTCTGAGTCTTTGAATCATAAGAATGCGTCATGAACTGGAAAATTTCTTCTTCGTTCAGAAAATTTCTAGGGTCCATGTAATATTTAATAATACCGGTAGAAGCAGCTACCCAACCACCAGAGTCAAATTCCACATAATTACCCTTTGAGTCAACCGCACCGTATTCTCTTGATTTCCAAGAATCATTAGCGCTCTTATGTACTAAATTTACGGAAACTTTGCTTTACTTTGAAACTGCGTCCTTCCATATAAGTTCAGTATGTTGAGCCTTGAAAATCCATTCGGGATGATTAGCATGTACTTGTCTCAAGTAATATTTATAACTTTCAGGAAAACC
>JAFYPY010000182.1 GCA_017547345.1 Bacillota bacterium
TAAGTTTCCTTCAGCCATAGCAGCTTCGAAGTTCTTTAAGATAGCCTTAAGATGGTTCTTAATTCTTCTGTTTCTTGCAGTCTTCTTGTCGATAACTCTGATTCTTTTCTTTGCGGATTTGATGTTTGCCATAATTTTTTTACCCCACTTTTCTTTAATTTAGCTATAAATTCGCAACTGGTATTATACACGAAGAGTATTGGAATTGCAAGGTTTTTTTAGAATATTTCATCATTTTGATATGGTTGTTCTATAGATATGACCTTGAACACACTTTTTTCTCCCAGGTCCATGTGGAGGGGGAGGTGCCGGAGAAAAAGTTCGAGCAAATTCTCCTTAATGGGTGCTTAACTACTGATATGGGAGAAAACCAGAGGAGGATTTCGATAGTGTTTTCTCCCGAAGATACTTAGGTTTGTGATTTAGGAGAAAAAGACGAAACATTTTCTCCTTTGGGCACACGCTAGAATTGCGGTGGGAGAAAAAAGTGTGAATAGTTCTCCCGTAAACTAGAAATACTAGCAAGAGGGAGAAAAGTATGAGTAAGTTAACAAAATAACAAAGAGGATTACAGCGACTTGCAAGTAAAAAGCAGAAAGAGAGGAATCTTATGCAATATAGAACGGATTTAGCCGTAGAAAATCATGAACTTTTGGAAGAGGCAAAGGCTAGAGCAACGGGATATATCAAAAAACAAAAGCAGATTGATGATGATATTTCGGTTGTAGAAATAGAAATAATATCCGAAATTGGCGAAAAGGCTTTTCAAAAAAAGAAAGGACGATACATTACTCTAGAGGCTAAAGGAATACTGATGCAAAAAGATGGGATAAAGGAACGGACAGCGAAGGTGCTTGCGGAAGAATTAAAAACATTAATTCCATTTAATTACTATTTGAAAGTTTTGGTCGTTGGACTTGGAAATGAAAAAGTAACTCCGGATAGTCTTGGCCCATTTACTGTCGATAAAGTAAAAATAACCAGCCATCTTTTTAGAATTTATGGGGCAGATGGGGATTTTGACATGGCCAATGTAAGTGGTTTTAATCCGTCGGTCACAGGAATAACAGGAATGGAAACGGCTGAGGTAATAGAGAAAGTAGTGTCTTTAGTCAAACCCGATGTTGTTGTGGTAGTAGATGCTCTGGCTGCAAAAAATATCGAGAGAATGTCTACCACTATACAGATTTCGGATACAGGAATTGAGCCAGGAGCGGGTATGGGTAACAGAAGAAAGGCAATAAATGAAGAAACTTTAGGATGCAAGGTTATCTCTATTGGAGTTCCAACAGTAATAGATTCTAATAATTTAATAATAGAGGCGATGGAAAAAATGGGATGCGTTGAAGAGGACACATTAAAGAAATATATGGAGTCGCGTTCCGATGATATGGTGGTTACATCTACAGATATAGATGAAATCATAAAAGATTTTTCGGATATAATATCAAATGCTATAAATATAACTCTTCATCCCGGCATATATTCATAGAATTAAGATATGAACGGGGGAATTCGAGTTGAGGAGAAACTTGACTAAGATTGTTGTTTTTGTGTATTTTTTTAGCACTGCCTTATTCTTCAATAGCTTAATGAATGAAAAAGCTATTGAAGCTTCTGTAGAAGAAAAAGTAGATGATGGTTTTAATATAACTGCTACAGATTTAGGGGTGATGTGCATAAATACAGCATATCCTTCTATGAAGATTGAATATACAGATTCTAGAGACAATGAGAACAATTATCCTAATGATACTGCACAGGACATAGAAGATGTTATAGTTGCTAAAGATGAGATAGAAAAAACAGAGGCTGGAGAACCTAGAGTTTTAATAGTTCACACCCATGCAACGGAATCCTACCTTCCATCTTCTGAGGGTAATTTCCATAAAAAAGATGAAGAAAATACTGTACGCGATATGGGTAATGTCGTAAAGGAAACATTGGAGGCTAAAGGAATAGGTGTTATTCACGACAAAACTCTCCATGACTATCCATCATATAATGACTCTTATGCTAGATCTTATGAAACGACTCAAGCTCTTTTGCAAAAGTATCCAACTGTAGAATGTGTGATAGACCTACATAGAGACGCCGTATCATCTTCCTCCCCAGCGGCGACCGTATCCATTGGTGGAAATGTATGTGCAAAGTATTCATATGTTATCGGCACTGGCACTGCTACATATGGAAGCAACAGAGCCTTTGTAAATGAATTGAATGATATTGCCGGCAATAAGTACGGGGGATTTACAGGAGCAGTTATAGAAAGAGGGTATGCATACAATCAAGGTCTATCATCAAAATATTTACTGGTCGAAATTGGGTTTAACAGAAATCAAATTGAAGACTGTAGGAACACTGCACGAATCTTTGGGAATATATTGGCGGATTCTTTGAACGAGGGATAAAAATGAAAGTACTTATTAGATGTTTTATAATTTTAATATTTTTTGTGACTGCAACTGTAGCCTTGCTAAGGGTAGATAGACAAGGTGCACTTATGTATGGTCTTGATAATTCCATTAGCCAGACTTTGCAAGTTTTCATCGAAAACAATATTGAAAAGAGCTTGGATTTCTATTAGAATATAAAGTTAATAGATTGTATAAAGCGAGGATAAAATGGCAAACAAAAATTACCAAGAATATATAAGAAATTTTAGCATTATTGCTCATATTGACCACGGCAAATCAACTCTTGCCGACCGTATTATCGAAAAGACAGGTTTAGTTGCAAAACGTGATATGAAGGAACAGCTCTTAGATAACATGGAATTAGAGCGTGAGAGAGGCATCACAATTAAGCTTCAGACAACTAGACTTGTTTACCATGCCCAGGACGGCAATGAATATATTTTTAACTTAATAGATACACCGGGGCACGTTGACTTTAACTACGAAGTATCTAGAAGTTTAGCTGCGTGTGAAGGTGCTGTACTTATTGTTGACGCAACACAAGGTGTAGAAGCTCAGACTCTTGCCAATGTTTACTTGGCCTTAGATGAAGATTTAGAAATTCTACCTACTCTTAACAAAATTGACCTTGCTTCAGCAAGACCAGATGAAATCAAGGAGGAAGTTGAAGAAGTTATCGGACTTGATGCATCTGAGGCACCCCTTGTTTCTGCGAAAGAAGGTATCGGCATTGAAGATCTTCTTGAAGCCATCGTACAGAAAATTCCACATCCTACAGGCAACCCAGAAGGCAAGCTAAAGGCTCTAATCTTCGACTCCGTATACGACAACTACAAGGGTGTAGTTATCTATACAAGAGTATTCGACGGGGAAGTTCGTAAGGGCGATATGATTCGTCTAATGAATACGAACAAGAAGTACGAAGTAACGGAGGTAGGCGTATGTGCACCGGGGCCTGTTCCAAAAGATGTTTTAAGAGCAGGTGAAGTAGGCTATATCTGCGGAAGTATTAAGCAGGTAGCAGACGCTAGAGTAGGTGATACTATCACGCTCGATAGTGACCCTACAGAAGAACCAATGCCAGGTTATAAGAAGGCTCAGTCCATGGTTTACTGCGGTATTTATCCGGCAGAAGGCGAAAAGTATGAGACTGTAAAAGACGCATTAGAAAAACTTCAGGTAAATGATGCTGCTTTCCATTTCGAGCCAGAAACTTCACAGGCATTAGGCTTTGGTTTCAGATGTGGTTTCCTTGGGCTTTTACATATGGAAATCATCGTCGAAAGACTTGAAAGAGAATTTAACCTTGGTGTAATCACAACTTCACCAAGCGTAATATATAAGGTTGTAAAGACTGATGGAACTGTTGAAATGATCCAGAATCCGTCAAACCTTCCACCAATGGTAGAAATCAGTCATATCGAAGAGCCTATGGTTAAGGCTGATATCATGATTCCAAAGGAATATGTGGGAAGCATCATGGAAATCTGCCAGGAAAGACGTGGCAGAATGATTCATATGGAATATATCACTGAGCAGAGAGTTCAGTTACACTATGAAATGCCTCTAAATGAAGTTATCTATGATTTCTTCGACGCCCTAAAGTCAAAGACTAGAGGTTACGGTTCCCTTGACTATGAATTCACTCATTATGAGCGTTCACAGGTAGTTAAGATGGACATCCTATTAAACAAGGATTTAGTAGACGCATTCTCTATGATTGTTCACGAATCAAAGGCTTACACAAGAGGACGTTTCGTTTGCGAAAAACTTAAAGAAATCATCCCAATGCACCAGTTTGAAATTCCAATTCAGGCAGCAATTGGACAGAAGGTTATTGCAAGAGAAACTGTAAAGGCATTTAGAAAAGACGTAATTGCTAAGTGCTACGGCGGTGATATTTCAAGAAAGAAGAAACTTCTTGAAAAACAAAAAGAAGGTAAAAAGAGAATGAGACAGTTTGGTACTGTAGAAGTTCCTCAGGAAGCATTCACTGCAGTACTGAAATATGACGAAAACAAATAATTAGTTATTGGAGAAATAATGGCAGCAGGAATATACATACACATACCATTCTGTCTAAAAAAGTGTTATTATTGCGACTTTTTTTCGAAGGCTATAGATGATCCTGAAATTAGAAAAGTATACACTAAGGCTCTTTTGAAGGAGATAACTTTTTACGGTAAAAGATACGGAAAGAGTTTTAAGGCGGATAGTATTTTCTTTGGTGGCGGAACTCCTAGTTTGATGGAGCCTGAACTTATTGAAAAGATTATTTTAGCGCTGAAGGCGAATTTTGACATTGCAGAAGATACAGAAATTTCTATGGAGTGCAATCCTGCAACTGCAACATTAGAAAAACTAAAGGGCTACAAGAAAGCAGGAGTTAATAGGCTAAGCATAGGTGCGCAGTCTTTTAAGGATGAACTCCTGGAGGGTCTTGGGAGACTCCATAAAACTCAGGATACCTTAGAGACAGTGAAACTCGCTAGGAGAGCAGGAATAAAAAACATCAGCTTGGATTTGATGTTTGCAATCCCAGGCCTTGGAGGGATAACATGGAGAAGGACTCTGAAGGCCGCTGCTAGGTTAAAGCCAACACACATTTCTTTTTATAGTCTTGAAATCGCTGAGGGAACCGAGTTTGGAAGGCGTGTAAAGGCCGGAACGATGAGGGAAACCTTGGTTGAGATTGACAGACAGATGTATAGAGATGCTCTTGAGATATTAAAGAAAAAGGGGTATGAGCCTTACGAAATATCAAATGCAGCATTACCGGGGATGGAATCAAGGCATAATTTGAAATATTGGAATTTTGAAGATTATTTGAGCTTTGGTGCAGGGGCTCATAGCTTTGTGAAAGGCGTTCGTTATTCCAACATAGATAATATTGAGGAATACATAAAGTTGCTTCAAAGGCAAGACTTCAGTAAAGAAAACACTCTTGGAAACTCACAAACATATGCCGCGGGTTGCGTAGATAATTATCATATTAATTCTTTTGAGGATAATGTTTCGGAGTATGTTTTTACCGCATTGAGAACCCGTAAGGGTGTTGATTTTGCTAACTTTGAAAATCGATTCAAAAATAGTTTCTGGGATATTTATCAAACTCAAAGAATGGAATTTGAAAAGTATGTAAAAGATGGATACGCGGTTTCTGACAATAAGCACATAGCGTTGACAGAAAAGGGCATAAATATCTCTAACAAAATTATGGCGTTATTTGTATAGCGCGGGGGAGGATACTATGGGAAAATATATTTTGGCATTGGATCAAGGCACGACAAGCTCAAGGTGTATTATTTATGATAAAAAGGGAAACATGGTAAGTGTTGCTCAAAAGGAATTCAAGCAAATATATCCTAAAGATGGCTGGGTTGAACACGATGCAATGGAAATTTGGTCAACTCAAATGGGTGTTGCGCAGGAAGCTTTACTTAAAGTTGGCTGTACATATCAAGACATAGAAGCCATAGGTATTACAAATCAAAGAGAAACTACTGTTGTTTGGGACAAAGAAACCGGAATGCCTATATATAACGCTATTGTGTGGCAGTGTAGAAGAACAGCAGAATATTGTGATTCATTAATTGAAGCGGGCTATACAGATACAATAAGACAGAAAACAGGGCTTCTCTTGGATGCATATTTCAGCGGAACCAAGCTAAAATGGATTTTGGATAATGTCGAAGGTGCAAGAGAAAAAGCAGAGGCAGGCAAGCTCTTATTTGGAACTATAGAAACTTGGTTGATTTGGAAGATGACAGAGGGAAGCGTTCATGTTACAGACTATTCCAATGCTTCTAGAACTATGATGTTCAATATCAATACTTTGGAATGGGATGATGAGATAATTGAGATTCTCAATGTTCCAAAGTCAATGCTACCTGAGCCTAAGCCGTCAAGTTGCGTATATGGTGAAACAAGTAGCACTACTTTTGGTGGCCCTATTAAGATTGCAGGTGCGGCGGGGGACCAGCAAGCAGCTTTGTTTGGTCAAACTTGTTTTGAACCCGGTGAAGGTAAGAACACATATGGCACAGGGTGTTTCCTTCTTATGAATACTGGTGAAACTCCTGTATTCTCAAAGAACGGCCTTGTTACAACCATTGCTTGGGGACTTGATGGAAAAGTAAACTATGCTTTAGAAGGTTCTGTTTTTGTTTGTGGAGCAGCGATACAGTGGCTTCGTGACGAACTTGACATAATGGAAAAATCTTCTGACTCTGAGGCAATGGCTCTTAGTGTTAAAGACTCTTGTGGACTTTATGTGGTGCCGGCGTTCGTAGGACTTGGAGCTCCATATTGGGATCCTTATGCGCGAGGTGCTGTTTTAGGAATCACAAGGGGTGCAAACAAAAATCATCTTGTGAGAGCAACGCTGGAATCTCTTGCTTATCAAACTAATGATTTGATTCAAGCTATGACTGATGACCTTGGAAGTTGCTTGGTTTCACTGAAAGTAGATGGAGGCGCATGTGCCAACAATTTCTTGATGCAGTTCCAAGCAGATGTTCTTAACTGCAAAGTTGAAAGACCTGTTTGCATAGAGACAACATCACTAGGTGCAGCATATTTGGCTGGACTTGCCACAGGATACTGGAAGAACAAAGAGGATGTATTGGAAAACTGGCAGGTAGATAGAGTTTTCGAGCCTGCAATGGATGGAGAAAAGAGAGCCGAGATTCTTGCAGGATGGTCAAAAGCTGTTGAAAAAACAAGAGGATGGGCAAAATAAATAAGCTATGAAAGATGGTAGAAATACCATCTTTTTTTGTATTAAAAACACAAGAGAAAATTCACAAAAAACACACAAAAAAGTGATGTTTTTTGTTGACATTGGGGCACCTTAGTAGTAAATTATATATAGTGATTAGCACTCTAAAAAAGTGAGTGCTAACAAAGGAGACGAGCAATGGAACTTACAGAACGTAAATTACGAATTTTACAAGCAATAATCAGCGACTATGTGAAGACCGCTGAACCGGTGGGCTCCAGAACCATTTCCAAGAAATATGATTTGGGCATCAGTCCTGCAACCATTAGAAATGAAATGGCAGATCTTGAAGAAATGGGCTACTTAACCCATCCGCATACTTCTGCCGGAAGAGTTCCTTCAGATATGGCATATAGATTATATGTAAATGCCCTTATGGAAAAGAAGGAATTAAGCAGAGAAGAAAAAAACGTGATTGCCGAGAGATTGCACTCAAATGTTTATGAGTTTGAGAAGACTATTGAACATGCGGCTACAGTTCTTTCTGAGATTACTAATTTGACTTCTTTTGCGTTGACACCGAGTAAGAACGAGGATGCTCTGAAGTTTATCAATCTATTACCTGTTGACGAAAGCACAGTAGTACTTATGATAGTTTCAGAAAGTGGCAAAATATCTAATACAGCCCTCAATATCAGTGTCCCTTACACAGAAGAAAACTTACAGCTACTTGCCAAAACTATGACATACAATTACAAGGGCAAGAGCATTAGTGAAGTATTAAAAAACAATATTATAGAAAGCTTTGAATCAGATATTACAGCAATGAGCGGTTTGGCGGCTAATGTAATGCCAAACTTTATGAGAACATTGGAAGATATGCTGAATGTGAATTTATATATGGAAGGGCTTACAAACATCTTCGATATCCCTGAGTATAACGATTTGCAGAAGGCTAAGAACTTCATCTCTATGCTAAGCCAAAAGGAAGACTTTACAAGAAAGCTTATAGAAAGAGAAGATGGTGTAATTGTAACAATCGGCGAGGAAAATGCTGACGATGTTATGAACGATTGTGCTCTAATCACAGCAAGTTACCATGTAGATGGCAAGCTGGTAGGCAAAATTGGTGTAATTGGCCCAACGAGAATGAAATACGGCGAAGTTACTTCAATAATCGAATATCTGACAGACAATTTAAGCGATACATTCAAACTTGAAAGTGGAGGAAACAAGGGAAATGAGTGATGATGCTAAGAAGATGGATGAAGTACTCGAAGAAGTAATCGAGGAAACACCTGAAGCATGCAAAGATGACGAAGCCTGCGAAGAAGAGGCTGAGGTACAGGTTGAAGCAAAGGAAGCTAATCCAGAAGATGAGGCTCTTAACGAAAGATATCTTAGACTGATGGCAGACTTCCAGAACTTTAAGCGTAGAACAGAAAAAGAAAAAGGCGACATTTATGCATTTGCCAACGAAAAAATCATTGGTGAACTGCTTAATGTAATAGACAACTTTGAAAGAGCAATGGCTTCCGGCAATGCGGAAGACAACTTTTACAAGGGTATGGAAATGATTTTGAAGCAGCTGCTAGGGGTAATTGAAAAAGCGGGTGCTAGCGAAATCAAGGCGTTAGGTGAAGATTTCGATCCGAACTTCCATAACGCAATTATGATGGAGGACTCAACTGAGTATGAATCTGGCAAGGTAACAGGAGTTCTTCAGAAGGGGTATGTTTTAAATAATAAAGTAATTAGACCTGCAATGGTAAAGGTCGCTAATTAGTAGGAGGAATTTAGAAAATGGCTAAAATTATTGGTATTGACTTAGGTACAACAAACTCTTGCGTAGCAGTATTAGAAGGTGGAGAACCAGTTGTAATCGCTAACGCAGAAGGTATGAGAACAACTCCATCCATCGTTGGTTTCAAGAAGGACGGAGAAAGATTAGTTGGTGAAACAGCAAAAAGACAGGCTGTAACTAACCCAGATAGAACAATCGCATCCATCAAGAGACATATGGGTGAAGACTACAAAGTAGCAATCGACGGCAAGGATTACACACCGCAGGACATTTCCGCTATGATTCTTACAAAGCTAAAGAACGATGCGGAAGCTTACTTAGGAGAAAAGGTAACAAAGGCAGTAATCACTGTTCCAGCTTACTTCTCCGATGCTCAGAAGCAGGCTACTAAGGACGCTGGTAGAATCGCTGGCTTAGAAGTAAAAAGAATCGTTAACGAACCAACAGCTGCATCTTTAGCTTACGGTCTTGACAAAGAAGAAGGCGAACACAAAATCTTAATCTACGACTTAGGTGGCGGTACATTCGACGTATCCATCCTTGAACTTGCTGACGGTATGTTCAGAGTAATGGCTACAAACGGTGATACTCACCTTGGTGGTGACGACTTCGACGCTGTAATCTTAAACTACTTAGCAGACAACTTCGCTAGAGAACACGGCGTAGACTTAAGACAGAACGAAATGGCTCACCAGAGACTAAAGGAAGCTGCTGAAAAGGCTAAGAAGGAACTTTCCAGCGCAACTACTACAAACATCACTCTTCCATTCATCTATGTATCAGAACAGACTGGTCCTTTAAACATGGAAGTAGACTTAACAAGAGCTAAGTTCGAACAGTTAACTGCTCACTTAGTAGAAAGAACAATTGAACCAATGAAGAAGGCTATGGCTGACGCTGGCGTAACTAACGCTGACATCGAAAAGGTAGTTTTAGTTGGTGGTTCAACAAGAATCCCTGCAGTTCAGGAAGCTGTAAAGAGAGTAACTGGTAAGGAACCATTCAAGGGTATCAACCCGGACGAATGTGTAGCTCTTGGTGCTGCAATCCAGGCAGGTGTATTAACTGGTGAAGTAAACGATATCTTACTTCTTGACGTAACTCCACTTTCACTTTCCATCGAAACTTTAGGTGGCGTTGCTACAAGATTAATCGAAAGAAATACAACAATTCCTACAAAGAAGAGCCAGATCTTCTCAACTGCTGCTGACAACCAGACAGCTGTAGACATTCACGTAATGCAGGGTGAAAGACAGATGGCGTCCGGAAACACTACTCTTGGTAGATTCCAGCTTACAGGAATTGCTCCAGCTCCTCGTGGCATTCCTCAGATCGAAGTTACATTCGATATCGACGCTAACGGTATCGTAAATGTATCCGCTAAGGACTTAGGTACTGGTA
>JAFYPY010000183.1 GCA_017547345.1 Bacillota bacterium
CAACGTTACACTGAGACGCGAACTAGATTTATATGCCAACGTTCGTCCTGTCAAGGTTCCCGACGAAGGCATCGACTGGATGTTCTATCGCGAAAATACAGAGGGTGAGTACGTTCTAGGTAGCAGTGGCATAGAAGTTCCAGGTAAGCTTGCCATGGACTTTAAGGTTACTACTGATGAGGGCACTAGAAGAATCGCAAGATCGGCTTTCGAATATGCTAAGAATAACGGCAAAACTAATGTATCAATCGTTACAAAAGCTAATATCATGAAGAAAACTGATGGCAAATTCTCTAAAATATGTAATGAGGTTGCTTTAGATTATCCAGATATTAAGGCGGAAGACTGGTACATCGATATAATGACAGCGAACCTAGTCAACAAGAATATAAGAAGCAAGTTCCAAGTTTTTATCCTTCCTAACCTATATGGTGATATCATTACCGACGAGGCTGCCGAAATCCAAGGCGGTGTAGGAACTGCAGGAAGCGCTAACATAGGAGACAACTATGCAATGTTCGAAGCAATTCATGGGTCAGCTCCTAGAATGATAGAAGAAGGCCTTGCAGAATACGCAAACCCATCTAGCATATTTAAGGCTAGCGAAATGCTTCTTCGTCACATAGCTTTAACTAGTAAGGCTGATAAGCTCGCTGCTGCCTTAACTAAGTGTTGTGATACAGAAAAAGCCGTAGTTGTTACAGGATTTTCAGATGGCAACACATGCAAGGACTTCGCCGACTATGTAATATCAAATTTATAAATTTCATTCTTTTATACAAGCATTCAGATAATATTTACACATATCTGAATGCTTCTTTATTTTGTATACAAGAACAGCCCAAACCCTTGAAAACACTAGCATTTCGATGTATAATAAATTGTTAGACATTTTTAGAAAAGGATGTATAAACTATGAAAATTATTGAACTATTAAAAGACGAAAAATTATCATTATCCTTTGAGGTTTTTCCGCCTAAAGTGGACTCTTCTTTTGAGAGCGTTAAGACTGCAACAGAAGAGATTGCTAAACTAAAACCTGCTTTTATGAGCGTAACTTATGGTGCAGGTGGCGGTACAAGCAAATACACGCTGGATATTGCTAAAAACATAAAAGATAAATACGATGTTTCTTCCCTAGCACATCTAACTTGTGTTTCTTCAACTAAAGAAACAGTAAGACAGAGAATTGAAGATATGAAAAACGCAGGCATCAAGAACGTAATGGCTCTTCGCGGCGATATTCCTGAAGATATGCTTGGTGAGGATAGAACAAAATGGGACTATAGATATGCCATCGACCTTGTGAGAGAACTAAAGGAATCTGATGCTGATTTCTGCATCGGCGGTGCATGCTACCCTGAAATTCATCCTGAAAGCCTAAACCAGAAAGATGATATTAAATACCTAAAGGAAAAGGTAGACGCAGGCTGTGAGTTTTTAACAACTCAGATGTTCTTCGATAACAACCTTTTATACAATTTCCTATATAAAATCAGAGAAGCTGGTATCACAGTTCCAGTAGTTGCAGGCATTATGCCTATCACTAATGCAAATCAGGTTGCAAGAGCAATCAGCCTATCAGGCTCTCACGTTCCACAGCGTTTCAAGAGCTTAGTAGATAAGTTTGGTTCTGACCCTTCCGCTATGAAACAGGCTGGTATCGCCTATGCTACTGACCAGATTATCGACCTCTTTGCAAACAATGTTACAAATGTTCACGTTTATTCAATGAACAAACCAGATGTTGCACAGAAGATTCAAAGCAACCTTTCTGATATTTTAGGTAAATAAATGATATTAGTAAAAAAATACAATGAACCACAAATTAATATACGGGAAATCTTACGTTACATGGGGTGCAAGGATTCTAGCGAAGATATCGCTGCTCTCATTAACGAATGTCTAGGTGAAATACAAGGTAAACTTTCTTACAGGGTATGCTATGACACTTTCGATATTAATGTCACGCAGGAAAATGTCGACCTTGGTTTTGCAACAGCAAGTAGCAAGGGTCTTAGTATAAACCTCGAGAATTGTCAAAAGGCAGTAGTATTTGCTGCCACAGTTGGCCTTGAAGTAGACAGACTGATTGCCAAATATAGCAGGCTTTCTCCGTCAAAAGCCCTATGCTTTCAAGCTATAGGAGCAGAAAGGATCGAAAGCCTTTGCAATGCCTTCAACGATGAAATTACAAATGGGGCATTACAAGAAGGTTTTTATACAAGGCCTAGATTCAGTCCCGGCTACGGAGATTTGCCTTTAGACATTCAAAAGGACATCTTCGCCTCTCTAGATTGTCCTCGCAAAATTGGACTTTCTCTAAATAAAAGCCTACTAATGTCGCCGTCTAAATCTGTGACGGCCATTATTGGATTATCAAAGACACCAAAACAATGTAAAACAGCCAGCTGCATAGACTGCACTAAAACAGATTGCAGCTTTAGGAGGTAATATATGAAAATTCTAGATTATATGAAAGAAAACATCCTGTACCTTGATGGCGGTATGGGTACACTTCTTCAGGAAGCGGGCATGAAGCCTGGTGAATTACCAGAAATGTGGAACCTGACTCATCCCGAAGAAATCATAAAAATTCAAAAGAACTACTTCGATGCAGGAAGCAATGTTGTTAACACTAACACATTCGGTGCTAACTCCCTAAAATTTGAACTTCCACTTTTAGAAGAAATCATCGAAGCAGCTTGTAACAATGCTAAAAAGGCAAGAGAACTATCAACATCTTCTAGTGAAAAGTTCGTTGCCCTTGACATCGGTCCATGTGGCAAACTTCTTAAGCCATACGGAGATTTCGACTTTGAAGACGCTGTTGAACTCTTCGCTCAGATTGTTAGAGCAGGTGTTAAACACGATGTTGACTTAATCTTCATCGAGACTATGAGTGATAGCTACGAAACTAAGGCTGCACTTCTTGCCGCAAAGGAAAACTCCGACCTTCCAGTATTCGTTTCCAACGCTTATGGAGAAGACGGAAAGCTTATGACAGGTGCAACTCCTGCCGCTATGGTTGCCCTAGTAGAAGGCATGGGTGCAGATGCCCTTGGTGCAAACTGCTCACTAGAACCAAAACAGCTAAAAGGAATCGTGGATGAGCTTCTTGAAAACGCATCTATTCCGGTTTTATTAAAACCTAACGCTGGTTTACCTATGGAAAAGGACGGAAA
>JAFYPY010000184.1 GCA_017547345.1 Bacillota bacterium
TCGGTGGTGCACTAACCCACAGAATTTCTGCTCCTTTCTTTGATGATATATAGTGTTTCTTATCAGGTGTATAGTAAAAAGACTCACCTGCTTTTGCTCTGTATTTGTCACTTCCTAGCGTTATAACTATCTCGCCCTTCAAAACGTACCCAAACTCTTCACCTTCATGAGGATTATCAGGATAAGTTTCTCCTCCTGCTTTTATTGTAAGTCTGATAGGCTCCATAATATTTTTTTGTGCGTTTGGAATAATCCATTCGGTCTTAATCTTTAGTTCCTCATCTAGTTTTTCAAAATAGTCTTCATCACCGAATACTATTTGCTTTTCGCTTTCTTCTCTTGCAAAAAACTCGCTAATGGTTATGCCAAGGCACTGCAAAATATCCTCAAGCGTTGCGATCGATGGAGATGTCAAATCATTCTCAAGCTGAGAAATAAAGCCTTTAGAGAGCTCACTTCTGTCTGCAAGTTCTTCTTGGGTTAAACCATTCAATATTCTTAATTCTTTGATTTTGGAACCGATTTCCATAATTAACCTCTTTGTCTTATAACGCAAAAATCACGCATATGGGAAGTCTTCCCGTGCGTTTCGTGAAAATAAACTAAAAGTTTAGAAATACTAAACTCCTTTTGTATCTACTATTATAAATTAAAAACCTGCAAAGTCAATAGCTTTGCAGGTTTTTGTTTAGTATTTCTAAATTTTTTCTTTACAATCTTTAAATTTCTTATTCCTCATTATTTAAGGAAAGTACCTAGGATATTTCTTGCAAGGGAAGCTCCCACGTTTCCACCTAGTCTCTTCCCGAAACTTCCTCCGATGGATTTACCAAGTGCATTACCCACCTCGCGTCCAATAGTGCTTGCCGCAGATGATGCAACCCGCTTTGTAGCCGCCTTTCTCTCGCGTTCTTCTTTTTCTAAAGCTTTCTGTTGTTTCTTCTGTAGCGCTTCCTCTTCCTTTAATCTCTTCTTTTCTTCAATAGCCTGAATCTTAGCCGCTTCCTTTGCTTCGGCTTCCTGGGCCTCCTGAAGTTCCGCTTCCTTAGCCATTCTCTGGAAAAACTCATAGGCAGAATCTCTATCTTCTTCGTTTTGATACTTCAAATAAAGATTATTGATAAGAATTTCCTGTTTCTTTTCTTCATCTGATATTGAACCCATCTTACTTTGAGGTGGCAGTACATTACATTTTTTAACAATAGACGGAATGCCTTCTTCATCTAGTGTAGAAATCAGTGCTTCGCCTGTCCCAAGAGATGTCAATACTTCATATGTATCAAATTCTGGATTTTCGCGGAAAGATCCTGCAACAGCTTTAACAGCCTTTTCTTCTGCAGGAGTGTAAGCACGAAGAGCATGCTGCACTTTGTTACCAAGCTGAGCTAAAACTTCATCAGGAATATCTTTCGGAGACTGAGTAATAAAGTAAATACCCACTCCTTTAGAACGGATTAGTTTAACAACCTGTTCAATCTTGCTTTGAAGAGCCTTTGAAATGTCCTTAAACAAAAGATGCGCTTCGTCGAAGAAAAATACCATTCTAGGTTTTTCTAAGTCTCCCACTTCCGGTAATGTTTCGAATAGCTCTGACATTAACCATAGAAGGAAAGTAGCATACATTGTGCTATCATTTACTAGTTTTCTTGCATCTAAAATATTAATGGTTCCCTTTCCCATATCCATCGGCATAAACCA
Organism: Bacillota bacterium; assembly: GCA_017547345.1. Next base: position 1,699 of record JAFYPY010000184.1, read on the forward strand.
ATCAGATATGTTTAGTGCAGGTTCTCCAAAGAAATCTTCACCGCCTGCAGCCTCCAGAGCAACAATGCCTCTTAATATAGCATTAACACTTTGTTTTGCAATATTTCCATATTCAGCAGAAAATTCTTCATTGTTTTCTCCAACGTACTGAAGCATTGCCTTTAGGTCTTTTGTATCTATGAGAAGCAGATTTTGATCATCGGCAATCTTAAAAACCACAGTCAAAATGTCTGATTGAGTGTCATTAAGGCCCATTAGCTTTGACAGTAATAGTGGTCCCATTTCAGAAATTGTTGTTCTAGCAGGAATACCCATTTCTCCATAAATGTCCCAAAATACGGAAGGATATTTTTGGTATTTGAAACCACATTCAGCAAGTCCAAACTTTGCTATTCTCTTTTGCATGTCTTCGCTATCCACTCCATCACGGCACATTCCGGATAAATCACCCTTGATATCAGCTAAAAACACTGGAACCCCTGCATCACTAAATGATTCAGCTAGCACCTTTAGAGTAATAGTCTTACCTGTACCTGTTGCCCCAGCAATTATGCCATGACGATTTGCCATCTTAGGCTCAATATATACCTTTTCTCCCTGAGAATCCCCAATCCAAATCTTGTTTTCATAAAACATAGTTCTACCTCCTATAGCCTCTTTGCTAGATTTTATTATACATTATTGCCTCGTCTGTTGGCAAATGATATAATGTGCCTATGGGTATTATATTTAGTAAAATTGCAGCAATTTTTATAATCATGGCTTTTGGCATAGTAATAAATAAAACTAAAGTCATTCCGTCCGAAGCAACACAATTTTTTGTAACAATGCTAGTGTGGATAACAACTCCATGTATGATTTATTCTTCCATTACTACAAGGGAATACGATCCGAGCATTCTTACAGTTACACTTCAGACTTTTGCATTTAGTCTGTTGTTTTTTGCAATAGCGCCTGTCATCGGATTCTTTTTGAGCAAGAATGTTTTCAAAGTTCCTTTAGAAGATTTAGGCGTGTATACTGCTTCCTTTGGTGGCATAAACAACGGGTTCATGGGATTCCCAATTACGCAGGCCATATTTGGACCGACTATATTCTATTATATGGTCATATCCAACATTTGCTTAAACATTTATATGTATTCTGCGTGCCCTTTGATTCTGCACATAGGCGATAAGTCTAAAAAGTTCAGCATCAAATATCTAATCAAGAATTTATTAAACCCTGCTACAGTAGTCTGCTTCGTAAGCATGGTTATGCTCGTATGTGGCTGGCAATTACCTAACATTCTTTTTGAAAGCATAGATATGGTTGGAGATATTACTGTTCCTCTGTCAATGCTTGTAGTAGGGATGCAGCTTGGAAATAGCGATGCCATAAAAGTTCTCAAAGACACTAAACTGGTAGCTATGTCCACTCTAAAAATGCTCATTATGCCCGTTGCCATGTTCCTAATTGTCAACTGGCTGCCAATCGATGTTGGTGTAAAAGTTTGCGTAATCTTTGCTGCCACATTCCCATGTGCGGTCATCGTGTCTTCATTAACGCTTTTAGAGGGCAAAAACTTCAAGCTCGCTTCCGAAATGGTTGCATTAACAACCTTGATATCTATAGTTACGATCCCATTTGTAGCTGTTTTATTAACAAGTTTTTACGGCATATAAAGGCATATAAATATAAAGGAGTTCCCACTTAGTTATAAGTTGGAACCCCTTTTTTTAATACATTATAAGCGCTCTTGTAGGACATACAGGTGCACAATATCCGCAGGTTAGACATTTGCCCTGGTCAATCTCTGCAAGCCCGTTTTCATTATAGAAGATGGCTTGGGCAGGACAGGTTCTCTTGCAGTTGCCACAGCCCTCGCAATCACTCTGTTCTACAATCATCCTCTTCTTCGAAATATCAGGATTATAACTTTCAGGCATTCTGCCTTCCATATAATCAAACAAATCGTCTATGTCCTTTTTACTTCCAAAGCCTATCATGGCTGAGTGAATTTCTGACTTTTCTAAAATATATTTTAGTGCCCTTTGGTAATCACCCATCAGTGGGCCACCGCCAAAGGTTTTCATAGAAAAGATGCCTTTCCCTGCACTATGGCACTCTCTTATTGACTCCATCATTTCATCCGCAGTGCCTTCTCCTGAACATTTTCTAATTCCTAGACCAGCATAGTTTATCAAAGGAAAAACTACATCGCACTCGCTGTGTTCAGAAATATCCATACACACATCCACATGATGGGTAGATATTCCCGTTGCCTTTATGATGCCTTTCGCTTTGGCATCCTGAAGACATGCCCATGCCCCTTCTTTTTCCTTAAATCTTCCCGTTCTAACCTCGTGTAACAAAAAAATATCTATAACATCTCTATTTAGTGCAATTCTTGCCTCTTCTATGGCATTCTTCATAGAAACATAGTCATCTGCCAAACACTTTGAAGATATGACTGGGTTGAATTGGTTATCTCCAATAGCCTTTGCAATGTACTCATAAGTTTCGTAGTACTGGGCAGTATCAATGAAGTTTATTCCTCTTTCTAGCGCATACCTAATTATTTTTGCTCCTTCTTCAACAGAGAGATTTCTCTGATTAGGGCCTATAGGAAGCGCTCCCATTCCTACAGGCGTAACTTCAATATTCGTTTTTCCAAGTAAAATCTTTTTCATAGTAAACCTCTTCCAATTTGCATTATAATCGAGTATAATCTTAATGTAAATAAAATAATTGGGGGTATAGTTTAGTGCCAAATAATAATCGCCTTGCAGCAGATGAGCGCTTTGAGGCTTTTCGTCATGGTTATAGAGCCGCCATCAAGGAAGTTAGAACAAAGATTGAAATTCTCAGTGAAGACTTTGCGGTACGTCACGACTACAATCCTATCCATCATATGGAAAGAAGATTAAAAACCGCAGACGGCATTGAAGAAAAGCTGATTAGATACGGCAAGGAAGTTTCCCTTGAAGCTGCAAGAGAACACATAATGGATATCGCCGGTATAAGAGTTGTCTGCAACTTTATCGATGATGTTTACAGAATTGCAGATATGTTAATGGCTCAAAGTGACTTGAGACTAATTACAAAGAAAGACTACATAGAATGTCCAAAACCAAACGGATACAGAAGCCTTCATTTAGTAATTGCAGTTCCTGTATATTTGCTGAACGGTTGCGAATATATTCCGGTAGAAGTACAGCTTCGAACTGTAGCTATGGACTTCTGGGCAAGTCTAGAACATCAGCTTAGATACAAAAAAGGCAAAGATTTGCCTGAAAGAATCGATATGGAACTCAAATTCTGTGCAGACGACAGTACTCAGTTAGACAAGAGAATGCAACTCTTATTCGACGAACTAAACAGACACGAATAATCAGTTTGATTTCTATTAAATCCGTATCAAATCAAAGACCTTTTGGAGAATCCAAAAGGTCTTTTTTCATCTTAAATCATATTAAACCATATGTAACTATGCCAAATAGTATAGATCAGTTAGACCCTGCATCTGCATAAGTACCCATATACAATCGTTTACTTCCATTCTTGTATTAAAATATCCGAAACTGAATCTTGCCGCACCTTTTTCATCAATTCCCAAGGATTTTGCAAGTCTTGGTGCATCAAATGTTCCCGCCTTAATCGCTATATGATTCTGACGCATAATATTTTTCACTTCTTCTGCTGTATACCCCTTAACATTGATAGTAACATTTGGTACTCTCACATTAGTTCCGAAGTCTCCGTAAACTGTGACATCTTTCATAGACTTTGTCGCCTCAAAGAATCTTTTTGCCAATCTATGAGGAAGCATTGCGATTCCATACTGCCCCTTTTCGAAGATAAAATCAAGGGCCGCTACAAGCTGACCAAGTTTCTCCGGTGAAGGAGTATTTATAACATTTTTTGCCACTTCAGGATCAAGTTCCAATCCCTTACGAAGGCATATGCCACCTGTGCCGTAAGGTCCCATTAATTTTTTGTGCCCAGAAAAACATAGAACATCAAGCTGAAGTGTCTCCATATCAATTTCTGTTGCACCTACTGTTTGTGCTGCATCTGCAATAACCATCAATTTGTGTCTTCTTGCAACAACTCCCACTCTATCAAGATCTAGGATATTACCAGTAACATTTGAGCCATGGCAACACACAATAGCCTTTGTGTTTTCTTTAACAGCTTCTTCAATCAACTCATATCTTAAAGTACCGTATGTGTTTACTGGTATAAATGTTACTTCACAGCCCACTTCCTCAAGAGCATCAAGCACTGATTTGTACTCCATATCTGTTGAAATCACATGGTCTCCGGGCTTAATAAAACTTAATACTGCTGCTCTTATAGCTTCTGTGCAGCTGCTTGTCATAATTATATTTTGGGGATCTTTACATTTAACCAGTTTTGACATTCTTTCCTGAACATCTGAAACAGTTGCAGTTCCTGCAGTCTTTAGTGTTTCCGGTTTCATAGCTGTCGTTGCAGCGTTATTTATATAAGACATTTCTTATCTCCTTACCTCTACATGTATAGTTTCCATTACCTTTAAGGCTGCCTCTTGCGCATCCTTGTCATTACTTCCCACGCAGTTTGCATCTACAATCATAGACACATGTGGCATGGCCGCCTTAGTAACAGCAATATTTGATATTACGCAAATATTAGTCACAACACCTACGAATTCTACACTATCGTATTCATCGGCATGCTGATGCAAATATTCTCCGAGTTCATAAGAGCCAAATGTAGGTTTTGAAAAGACTAAATCATTCTCGTCTTTTAGCTCTTTGATTTTTCCATATAGCTGCCATCCATCATCACCATCTATACAATGAACAACCGGAAGATGTTTGCCCTCGTGACTGTCCATATAATGTTTGTCATGGGTATCCATAGTAAATATGATCTGTCCCATATCACCTAGGTCACGGTACTCCTGTATTTTTTTGGCAATGGGTTCTTCCAAATCTGTCGCACCGTCAAAGCCCAAAGAACCAGTAACGAAATCGTTTTGATAATCCACTACAATAAGTAATTTTTTCATTTTTGCCTCCTGAAAACTCGCCTTTTGTATTAGTATTTTCAGTTTCACCTAATATATCTATTATATCTTAAAAGAAAAGCAGATGCAATTTGAATTGCATCTGCCTCTTATTGATTGTTTAATTGATTAACTTATTCAAGCCCTTCATCCTCTAGAATTCTATAACCAATTCCAAGTTCAGTAAAAATATATTCAGGTTCGCCTGGATTTTTTTCTAGTTTTCTACGGATATTTGCCATATTCACTCGAAGAATTCTATTGTTATCATCGGCATAAGGTCCCCATACATTGTCGATTAACGATGTGTATGTAATAACCTTTCCGGAATGTTTTGCAAGCATTGAAACTATTTTATATTCAACTCTTGTGAGATGTACTTCCTTGCCATCAACCGTTACGATACGCTTGTCAAAATCAATAACTAGCCCCTTCGCAGAATATGGTCTGTTACCATTGATATGGTCTGCCTCTATCCTATTGCTATGTCTGAAAGCTGTTCTAATTCTAGCCATGAGTTCTTCTGTTCCAAAAGGCTTTGTAATATAATCATCGGCACCAGCATCAAGCGCTGCTACCTTTTCTTTTTCTTGGGTTCTTGCAGAAATAACTATAATCGGAATACTAGTCCATTCCCTTGTCTTTTTAATTATGTCTACACCGTCCATATCCGGCAAGCCCAAGTCCAGCAAAACTAAGTCCGGAAGTGATGACGTAAGAACAGCAAGCCCGTCTTTACCTGTATTTGCTGTTGTAACCTTATAATCTTGGGATGATAGTATTTTCCCTATAAAATCACAGATGCTTTTTTCGTCCTCGATAATAAGGACTGATATTTTGTGAACCATAGATTATTCCTCCGTTTCTTTTGGCAGATAAAAGTAAAATTCACTTCCTTCTGTATGATTTCTCACATATATATTACCGCTGTGCGCATTAACAATGGTTTTGCAAATTGATAATCCAATACCCATTCCTTTATGGCCATCAGATCTTACATTATTATCTTTCTTGTATCCCTCACCATCAAATATTGTCTCTAATCTATCCTCGTCAATACCTATGCCATAATCCCTAATTCTAAACCAAATCTTGGTGTCTTTTTCTTCAACTGCTAGTTCAATTGGCTTTACTGTATGCGAGTGAATTTGAGAGTTTTGCAAAAGATTTATCAATACTTGTTCGATTAGCATTGCATCCATCATAAGCATAATTACATCCTCAGGCAATTTGACCTTTAACTGTACCTGTGGGAATCGTTTCTTAAATCTAATAACTGCTGATGATACAACTTCATCCACGGTTTCTAAGCTTTTATTAACTTTAGCTGTTGAATTATCTATTCGTGTTACAGAAAGAAGATTCTCTACCATATTCAAAAGCCAGTTGGCATCATTATTTATATTTTCGACTATATGCAATTTTTCAGACTGTGAAAGTTCATCCTCCATTCTCATATATGAATCGCTATTACCGATTATACCTGTTAAAGGAGTCCTTAAATCGTGAGACACTGCCCTAAGTAGGTTGGCCCTCATCTTTTCCTTTTGAGCTTCCATCAACTCTTTTTCTTGCTTGGCTAGTATCTCTGCCTGTTTTTTCATATCCGTAGTCATTGCAGAAGTTAATAAATATATTATTAACATAGCAGCAAAAGTTACAGGATAGTCTTCGAGGGTCATGTTAAAAACATGATAAGGATACGTAAAAAAGTAATTTATACAAACAACACTACAAACAGAGAAAAAGAATCCCCATAAATAGCCACTCGTATATCTCGCTACAAAAGCTATGCCTAAAACATAGAACATAGTAATATTAACATCCGGATTATCTATAATCCCTCTAAAAATCATTGCTACAGATGTGATAATAAACAAAGTACCAATGAAAATAAGACTATCAATTTGGTGAGTTTTTTTAATTTCGTCGTTTTCTACATATGTGGATGACAAAATATTTGTAATTTCTTTTTTGAACATTGCATATTCCCTCGACCTTATGATATATCGTTTTTGTGCTAATTTGGTGCTAAAAATTTTTATTTAGCAAAGATTTTCAAACCGCTTCACAAACTAACATTCATACACATATTATACACTATATCGGCCAAGAAAGGAGTTATATTTTGATTAAAGACCCTTATATAGGTATGCCTATAAAGTTAAACAGCAACCATATGCAAAGCTGCTGTAACGCAGAAAACACTAACCCTAATTTAGATTGGGACAGCATTTCCTTAAACGATCTGCCGCTTGCAATGTCATATGTGCCATTCCAAAGGTGGCAAAACATTTATCCACTAGAAAAGGCCCTCAAACGAGGGACAATGTTTGCCGATTTAGACCTTCCTTTCAAAGGAGGGATGAAACATGAATGATCTTACAAAAAAAGAAGATATGATGCGAAAAATACAAGAAGCGGGCTTTACTCTAGTAGACTTAAACTTATTTTTAGACTCTCATCCAAACCATAGACTTGCATTAGACTATTTTCAAGATGTTCAAAAACTTTATTCCGAACTTCAAGCCGAATATGAA
>JAFYPY010000026.1 GCA_017547345.1 Bacillota bacterium
GGCGTTGGGGAACCTTGGTTTGATACTGTAGAAAGTATGTTAGCCCATGGGCTATTCGCGATACCTGCTGTCAAAGGTGTTGAGTTTGGCAGTGGATTTGGTATGAGCACAATGAAGGGCTCTCAGGCAAATGATAGCTTTAGATATGAAGATGGAGAGGTTATTACTGTAACCAACAATAACGGAGGCATAAACGGTGGCATCACTAACGGAATGCCTATTGTGTTTAGAACGGCTATAAAACCTACCCCTTCTATTTTCAAAACTCAAGAAACGGTTGATTTTGTTAAAAAAGAAAATGCAGAACTGTCTTTAAGCGGCAGACATGATCCTGCAATAATTCACCGTGCTAGAGCTGTTGTGGATGCTATGACTGCCATAATACTGGCAGACTTATTAACTCTTAGATATGGCACTGATTATCTTGGAGAATAAATTTACTAACTGGAGAATACAATGATTGATTATGGGCTGATAGGAAAAAAGCTTGGGCATAGTTTTTCTAAGATAATTCACAATCAAATAGCAGATTATAAATACGATCTTATAGAACTCACATCAGATGGCCTTAGGGAATTTATGACGAAAAAAGATTTTAAGGCTGTTAATGTAACGCTTCCATATAAGCAAGAAGTTATACCTTATTTAGATGAAATGAGCGATGCGGCTAAGGCTATAGGAGCTGTAAACTGTGTTAAATGCATAAATGGCAAATTAATCGGTCATAACACCGATTTTGATGGACTTTTTGCACTCACAAAACATATGGGACTTAATCTTAGCGGAAAGAAAGTATTGATACTTGGAACTGGTGGAACTTCTGATACTGCAATGGCTGTGTGCAATTTCTTATCAGTAGGATCTATACATAAAGTGAGTAGAAGTGGGAAAGACGGCAGTCTTACATACGAGGAGGCTACAACTACTTACAATGATGCACAAATTATAATAAACACAACTCCTCTTGGGATGTATCCAGACAATTATTCGTCGCCGATAGACTTAAAGAACTTCAAAAATCTTGAAGGTGTGATAGATGTGGTTTACAATCCATTACGCACACCTCTTGTTTCACAGGCGCTTTCTCTAGGTATAAAAGCGCAGGGCGGATTATATATGCTTATTGCACAAGCCGTACGTGCTTCTGAGTTTTTTGTTGGGAATCATTATGATGACTCTATAATTGAGGAAGTATTTGAGCGTCTAACTAAAGAAAAGACGAACATTGTCCTTACAGGAATGCCTGCATCTGGTAAGTCTACCATAGGAAAATGTCTTGCGAAGGCTCTTAACCGAGATTTTATCGATACAGATAAGTTAATAGAAGCTAAAACAGGTATGAGCATAAGCAAAATCTTTGAAACGTATGGTGAAGAGTATTTTAGAAACCTTGAAACTGATGCTGTCTTAGACGCGGCCAAGAATTGTGGCGCAGTGATAGCTACAGGTGGTGGGGTAATTTTAAAAGAAAAAAATATAAGTGCCCTTAAACAAAACGGAATTATATTTTTCGTAGACAGAGAGTTATCAAAACTTATACCTACAAAGAGTAGACCTACGGCGCTAAACAAAGAGGCAATAAAGAAGCGGTATGATGAAAGATATCATATTTATAGGGACACTTGTAATTGTGTAATTGATAATAACGGAACTTTAGATGATGTTGTAAACAAAATACTAGAGGTATTCTAATGAAAATATTAGTTATAAACGGACCAAATTTAAATATGCTCGGAGTAAGAGAGCCCGACAAATACGGCAAGGAAACTTACGCCCAACTGGTTGAAAAAATACAAAAGTATTGTGATGATTCGAAGGTGGATGTGGAATTTTACCAATCAAACCACGAGGGATACTTAGTTGATAGAATACAGGAAGCTTATTATGACAAAGTTGATGGTATAGTAATCAATCCGGGTGCATACACGCATACGAGCATTGCGATTTTAGATGCTGTAAAAAGTACAAATATTCCTACTTGTGAAGTTCACATCTCTGATGTTTCTGGGAGAGAAGACTTTAGGCAAGTAAGTTATATTAGGCTAGCTTGTTGCTTCACGGTAATGGGGCATGGAACAGAAGGATATTTAGAGGCGATAGATTATTTAATTAAAAATTACGGTGGCAGATAATGAAAATTAAGATACACAAAGGATATGCCAAGGGATGTATCAAAGCTCCTCCATCTAAGAGTATGGCGCACAGGATGCTAATTTGTGCAGGGCTTTCAAAAGGTGTTTCTACAGTACACGGAATTGCAGAGTCAGAAGATGTATTAGCAACTATGGACTGTCTGAAAGCTCTTGGTGCAAAAATAAAAAGAGAGGGCGACACGGTAAGCGTTACAGGCTTAGGAGCAAGCCTAGATGAAATCAGTGATGATGTAATCTTGAAATGCAGGGAAAGTGGTAGTACTTTGAGGTTTTTTATACCGATATGTCTTGCTATGTCGAAACCTATATCTCTTACTGGAAGTGAGAGATTGCTAGAAAGACCTCTTGGTATTTACGAAGATATATGCAGAGAAAAAGACATGTTCTTCAGCCATAAGAGTGGTAGCATTAAAGTAGAGGGTCCTCTAAAAGCCGGAACATATAAAATGGCGGGAAATGTATCTAGCCAGTTTGTGAGCGGTTTGTTGTTTGCGTTACCGTTGCTTGATGGAGAGAGCAAAATTGAGCTTATCCCACCGGTAGAGAGCAGATCATATATCGACATGACTATAGACGCACTTTCGAAGTTTGGAATAGAGGTATACTGGGATGGAGAAAATACTTTGATTATACCTGGAAGGCAAACTTATGAACAAAGTGAAGTTACCGTGGAGGGTGATTATTCTAATGGAGCTTTCTTTGAAGCACTAAATGTTTTAGGTGGACAAGTTCAAGTTGAAAACTTAAACAACGATACTTTACAAGGTGATCGTGTATATATGGAAATGTTTGAATGTCTAAAGAGCGAAGGCAAAAGTTTAGATATAAGCGATTGTCCTGATCTTGGACCTATTCTTTTTTCTGTTGCAGCGGCTTTAAACGGAGGATGTTTTACGGGAACTGCAAGACTTAGAATTAAAGAAAGTGATCGCGCGACTGTTATGGCCGAGGAACTAGCTAAATTCGGTGTCAATGTAGAGGTTGAAGCAGATCATGTAATTGTAGAAACTACTGGCTTAAAAGAACCAAAGGAAGAACTATATGGTCATAACGATCACAGAATAGTAATGTCTATGGCTGTGTTGTCTACGGTTACAGGCGGAATTATAGAAGGAGCGGAAGCTGTTGCAAAAAGCTTCCCGGACTTCTTTGAACAATTATCTTTACTTGGGATTGAGGTGGAAAAAATTGCAGATTAACAACGAAACGAATATTTTGATTATAGGTTTGGGGATAATCGGTGGAAGTTATGCTAAAGGGTTTGCAAAAAAAGGATATAGCGTAAACGCAATAGATACTAACGAAAAAACCATAGAATTTGCTCTAAAAAATAATATTATAAAAAACGGGTCTACTGAAGTTGATGCGGAGATGATTGGAAATGCTGATGTAGTTATATTCGCTTTATACCCTCATATTTTCAAGTCATGGATTAAAGAAAACCAAAAGCTATTAAAATCTGGAGCTGTAATTACGGACGTTACAGGTGTAAAAGGTTGCATAGTGGAGGATATACAGTATATTTTGCGAGAAGACTGTGAATACATTGCAGCTCATCCAATGGCTGGTTGTGAAAAACTTGGAATTGAAAACAGTAACGAAGAAATCTTTTATCAAGCAAACTACATCATTGTTCCTACTGAAAATAATACAGAAAATGCCATTGAAACTTGCAGGCAGATTGGAGAAATTTTAGGATTTGCTAGAATATCAACACTTTCCCCATCTGATCACGACGAAATGATTGGCTTTGTATCACAACTAACTCACTGCATAGCTATGACTTTGATGACATGCAATGATACCGAAAAATTAGAAGATTATACGGGGGACTCATTCCGTGATTTAACTAGAATTGCTAGAATTGACGAAGTGATGTGGAGTGAATTGTTCTTACTAAATAAGGATGCTTTGCTTCACCAAATGAAACTTTTCACTATAGAGTTTTCCAGATTAGAAAGAATGCTTATGGAAGCCGATAAAGCCGGAATCAAAGAAATGATGAGACATTCCACAGCTAGAAGAAAACTATTCGACAAAGAGAAAGTAGAGGAATAGATTTATGAATATGGAGTTTAAGCGCAAATTGCCTATTCCAAAAGATATAAAAGAAATGTTTCCTATAGGCGAGGAATACGCGTTAAAAAGAGAAGAAAAAATAAAAGAAATTGAAGATATTTTGAATGGCAGTTCTAACAAATTTATGCTTGTTATAGGACCATGTTCTGCTGACAACGAAAGTGCAGTTTTAGACTATCTTTCAAGACTGAGATTGGTACAGGACAAAGTATCTGATAAGATTTGCATAATTCCAAGAGTCTACACTAATAAGCCTCGTACTACGGGAGCTGGTTATAAAGGTATGCTTCATCAGCCTGACCCAAGTTCAAACGAAGATATGCTTAAGGGAATTATCAAGATTAGAGAAATCTTCATAAAAGCTATGGAGGAAACTGAGTTCTTCTGTTCTGATGAGATGCTTTATCCGGAAAACCATAGATATTTAAGTGATATTCTTTGTTATGTAGCTGTTGGTGCTCGTTCTGTTGAAGATCAGCAGCATAGACTTACTGCTAGCGGACTAGACATTCCTGTAGGTATGAAAAACCCAACAGGTGGAGACTTCGGAGTTCTAATGAATTCTATTACTGCAGCTCAAAGTTCTCACACATTCATCTACAGAAACTGGGAAGTGGTGAGCAAAGGTAATCCTTATGCCCATGCGGTGCTTAGAGGTCAC
>JAFYPY010000185.1 GCA_017547345.1 Bacillota bacterium
AGTAGTGAAGGTGATGCAGTATTTAAGTCAACACCTACTCTGTTTACACAGTTTTCTACTACATTTGTTAATGCGCCTTCAAGCATCTTCTGGTTGATATCGTGCTGATACTGACCTACACCGATGCTCTTAGGGTCAATCTTTACCAATTCTGCAAGAGGGTCCTGAAGTCTTCTACCTAGTGACATTGCGCCTCTTGTAGTAACGTCAAGGTCAGGATACTCTTCTGTTGCAAGTTTTGATGCAGAGTAAACGGAAGCACCTGCTTCATTTACGATAGTGTACTGAATGTCATAGCCGTTCTTCTTGATGAAGTTTGCAACTACTTCTTCAGTCTCTCTAGAAGCTGTGCCGTTACCGATTACGATAATCTGCACGCCGAACTTTTCTACCATCTTCTTAAGAGTAGCTTCTGTTCCTACGATATCATTCTTTGGTTCTGTAGGATAGATTGTTGTGTATGCTCTAAGCTTACCTGTTTCTTCAAGAACAGCTACCTTACAACCTGTTCTGTAACCAGGGTCGATACTTAATACTCTCTTGCCCTTTACAGGTGGAGCCATAAGCAGGCTTTCTGTATTCTTTGCGAAAATCTTAACCGCTTCAGCTTCAGCTCTTTCTGTTAAAAGATTTCTCATTTCTCTTTCGATGGATGGAGCCATAAGTCTCTTATATGCATCAGCGATTGTGTCTTGAAGGTATGTGAAGAAAATAGACTTTTCTGTCTTAATCACTGATTTTGCAATTAATGCATGAATTTCTTCAGTGTTCACAGTAACCTTAACCTTAAGTTTCTTTTCCTTTTCACCTCTGTTAACGGCTAAAACTCTATGGTTAGGAATCTTGTTAAGCGCTTCTGCTCTATCGTAGTACATTTCGTAAACAGTCTTTTCTTCTGGGTCTGTAGCCTCAGTCTGGATAATACCGCTTGCAAAAGTCTTTTCTCTCACGTCTTTTGTAATTTCAGGGTCATCTGCCACCATTTCTGCAATGATATCCAATGCACCCCTAAGTGCATCTTCTGCAGTTTCAACTTCTTTTTCAGGATTGATGAACTCTGCTGCGATTTCAAGCACGTCGCCTTCAGTCTTGCCCTGAGCATAGATAATCATCGCAAGAGGTTCAAGACCTCTTTCTTTTGCCTTGGAAGCTCTTGTAGCCTTTTTCTGTTTGAAAGGCTTATATAGATCTTCTACTCTCTGAAGAACTTCTGCTTTTTCGATTTCTGCCTTTAATTCTTCAGTAAGCTTGCCCTGTTCGTCGATAAGTCTAATAACTTCTTCTTTTCTCTCTTCTAAGTTTCTTAGATACTTTAATCTTTCGTCTAAGTCTCTTAGTGTTACGTCTGTTAAGCCACCAGTTACTTCCTTTCTGTAACGAGCAATAAATGGAATTGTGTTTCCTTCATCAATTAAAGCTACTGTCTGCTCAACCTGTGCTGTTTTAATCTTAAATTCTGCTGCTAATCTCTCAATAATCTTCATTCTAATCCTCTTTGTGTTTTAATTTTGCATTTATAAAGTAATCAAGGTCGCCGTCCATAACCGCACCAACGTTTGCAGTTTCAGCCCCAGTTCTATGGTCTTTAACCATTGTGTAAGGCTGGAAAACATATGAACGAATCTGTGAACCCCAAGTATTCATGGAGTAGTCTCCCTTTAATTCCTTGAGATTTTCCTTGTGTTCTTGCTCTTTTAGTTCTGCCAATTTTGACATTAGAATCTTCATGGCCATATCCTTGTTTTGGTGCTGGCTTCGTTCGTTTTGACAAGTTACCACTATATTAGTAGGTAAATGTGTGATTCTGATAGCAGAGTCAGTCTTGTTAACGTGCTGACCACCTGCGCCACTTGAACGATAGGTATCGATTCTTAGGTCGTCTGGATCTATTTCCACGGAAATATCTTCTTCGATTTCTGGCACCACTTCTAACTGTGCGAAGGAAGTCTGTCGCTTGCCTGCCGCATTAAAAGGTGAGATTCTAACGAGTCTGTGGACACCCTTTTCGTTCTTTAGGTAGCCATAGGCATTTTCACCTTCTACAATCAGCGTCGCACTCTTTATACCTGCTTCAGTGTCGTCTTGAAGGTCTATCATCTTGACGGAGTAACCTTTCTGGTCACACCATCTCATATACATTCTAAGAAGCATTGAAGCCCAGTCCATGGCATCAACGCCGCCTGTGCCCGCATGGATTGAAATAATCGCTCCACAGTTATCGTACTTGCCGTTTAGGAGAGTCTTGATTCTAAGTGTCTCAAGAGATTCCTTTAAGGTATCATACATCTCCTGAATTTCGCCTACCATGGAAGTCTCTTCCTCCATTACTGCAAGCTCAATAAGTTCTTCTATATCGGAAAGACCTGTTTCAAGTCCTTTGTGAGTATTAATTGTATCCTCCATGGACTTCTTTTCTTTCATAACTTTCTGGGCATACTCAATATTGTTCCAGAAATCTTCTTGCTCGATTTCTTTATTTGTTCTGTGTAACTCTTCCTCTAGCTTAGCTAGGTCAAAGAGATTCACCTACTTCTCTTAGGATGTCTGCCAGCTTTGGCAGTTCGATTTTGATGCTATCAAGTTCTAACATTCTATAATTCCTCCTCTGCGCGGACCTCTGCGAAGACAACATCTAGGTAAACCTTATGGCTGATAGCTATAACTGTGTTTCTCAGCATAGTTTTTTCTCTAGTTTTATCACTACCTAGTTCCTTGTATTCCGTTCCGCCTTCAAATACTATTTTAAGTATATTTTCTAGTTCTTCCACGAAATAGTTATACGCTTTTTCGGGCATATACGTCATTTTTTGAAGGTGTATCATAAGCTTGATATCTTCAAGAGAAAGAACTGACTTAGCCATTGCGATAAAAATCAAATACGCAATCTGGTCTCTGTAATACTGCTTCTTAATAGGATTATCTATGATTTTTTTCTTAACATAGTTACTAATCATAGACGGTGTAAGGGCCGCTGTGTATTCCTTTGACTCTGGGTCTATGTTTTTATTAGTTGTCGAATCGCCTATTGGTTTTAGATAATCGTCAATATATTTCGTCACTTGGTCAAGATATAATCCTACATTTGGAATCTCGTTATATCTTGGTAGTCTAAATTTTTCTATTAAATTAACTTTCATTATGTCCATTTCTCCTCTGCCACAAGCATCTCAAATTGCTCTTTAACATATATATTTTATATTATAGGTTGCCCTTGGTCAAACGATTATTAAGTGAAAAATTCCATCTCAGGGCACTGAAATTCTCATCATCGGTTTTCGAAAAACTCTTGACTTGGTGCTCATTACCATTTACAATACTAGTTAATCGGTTTTCGAAAAACCGATGGATATTTTATTTGATTTGAGGACAAAATCTTACAAGGGAAAATTTATGACTACAACGACTAAGCAATCACATTTAATTAACATAAAAGAGCCAGGAAGTGCGCTCACACACTTTATTGCACTTGTTGCTTGCATTGCCTCCGCAGGGCCTCTACTTGTCCGCGGAGTTGAACACAATGTGGGACTCGTTGCAATGGTAAGTTATGTGGTATTTTTAATCGGAGCATGCTTATTATATACAGCTAGCACTTGCTACCACACTTTCGATTTATCACCACGTGGTAATCAGATGCTAAAAAAATTTGACCATATGATGATTCCAATGCTAATTGCTGGAACTTACACACCTGCTTCACTACTAGGCTTAGGAGGCAAGGCTGGCATTTATTTGCTTGTTTTCGTTTGGACTTTTGCAATCCTAGGTATGGTTTTGAAGATGTTCTGGGTAAACTGTCCTAAGTGGGTATCTTCCGTTTTGTATATAGGTATGGGGTGGTCTTGCGTCCTTGCAATTCCAAGTCTATTTAATACGCTATCACTTGGTGGTTTCCTTTGGTTATTAATCGGAGGAATCTTTTATACAATTGGAGGCGTGATATATGCACTTAAGTTAAGCCTATTCAACGAGCGTTTTCCACATTTTGGTTCTCACGAAATCTTCCACCTATTTGTTATGGCAGGAACATTTTGTCATTATGTGTTTATTTATTTTTATTTGACATAGCAAAAAATCTCGGTAGCAGCTACCGAGATTTCTTTTTTATTTATGCTTATGTTCTCTAACGATTCCGATGATTGCAGAAATCATTAGCGCTGATTCAAGTAGCATACCGAACCATGATGTGATATAGATATCATATATGATCCAGCAGATGCTTGTTGGTATTCCTAGGTATTTGTACACCTTTGTATTCTTTTGCCATACAGAGTATGTGTAGATTAGTGTCGCAAACACTGACATAAGACTTAAGAAGCCCTGATAAGTGAAGATTGCAGACACGATTGCGATTGTGAATAGCACTGTCAAAATCGCCCAATCAACTTTTGTAATCTTATCTGTTTTGCCGTTCTTTGCCTGTACAAAGAAAATACTGTTTCTTATTACAGAAACACAAGTCATTGCTAGCCCTGAATATGCTGCAAGGCAAAAGTGAGATGCACCTGTTGCAATGGCTGATAAAAAGCCGAATAGCAAAATTGTTGTTCTGTTTTTAAACTGATATGTGCTTATTAAGAATACATAGCTGATTACAATAAATACCTGGGATAAGATATATGTTGTACTTAGCTCCATTATTAAACTCCTACATTAACTTTTTTAACTAACCTGTTGGGTTTCCCCTAAACTACTTGCCACAACAAGCCTTATACTTCTTGCCGCTTCCACATGGACAAGGATCGTTTCTTCCTACCTTTGGTTCTTCCCTCTTAACAGTTACGGGCTTTTGAACCTTCTGCTCCTTTGGTGCCTGAGCAGGCATACTAGCCTGAGGCTGAGTACCTTGAGATGTTCTAGGTTCATCATCATGGAAATCTTCCTTATGGCCTTCACCACCTACGATAACCTGTCTTCTTTCTGTTCCTGTATTCACGGTTACACCATAGCAATAACGAACTGTCTCCTCACGGATTTCTTCAACCATCATTTCGAACATGTCAAAGCCCTCGGATGCATAAGCTTGCGCTGGGTTGATCTGCCCGATTGCCCTTAAGCCGATACCTCTCTTAAGGTCGTCCATTGCGTCGATGTGATCCATCCAGTGGTTGTCAACGACTCTAAGTAGAATCATCTTTTCTACTTCACGCATACGTTCTTGGCC
>JAFYPY010000186.1 GCA_017547345.1 Bacillota bacterium
GGTCTAGGTGCAAACGGATTCCCTCAGTTCTTTGGACAGGGTTGCTGGCTTGACGCTATCGACTTAATCGCTGAAGGTATCTTAATGCCACTAGGTGCTTGCTACTGCGCTATCGTAATTCCTACTTCCCTAGTTGAAGAAGAAGTTACTTTAAACGGCAATAAGTTCGTTACTAAGAAATTCTATGAATTCTGCATTAAGTTCGTAGCTCCAATCATGATGGTAATCGTTCTATTAGGACAGCTTGATGGATTCTTCGGACTAGGAATGTTTAGCTAATAAATAATCGTTTATAAAATGGTTGACTCAATAGAGTCAGCCATTTTTTTATGTTTTTTGACATCGTCAAATAAGCCAAAATCATTGAAAGGAACCATGTTTTTAGGGTATAATAAAGTGTTAAAGTATGTAAATTAATAGATTAAATTAAAGGAGTATATATAAGTGATAACAGTAACAAATGTAAGTGTAAATTTCAGTGGACAGAGCTTGTTTAAGGATGTAGATTTAATGTTTACGCCAGGGAACTGCTACGGCATCATTGGTGCAAACGGGGCAGGTAAGTCAACCTTCTTAAGAATCCTATCAGGAGATTTAGAGCCAACTACTGGTAATGTTTCTATAAAGCCAGGTGTTCGTATGTCCGTTCTAAAACAGGACCACTTCGCATACGATGAATTCACAGTTTTAGACACAGTTATCAAGGGTAACGAAAGACTTTATGAAGTAATGCAGGAAAAAGATGCTATCTACATGAAGGAAGAATTTACTGATGAGGATGGTATACGTGCTGCAGAACTTGAAGCAGAGTTTGCAGAAATGGACGGTTGGGAAGCAGAATCCGACGTAAGCAGACTGATCCAGGGGCTAGGTCTTTCCAATGATATTTTATATAGTCAGATGTCAAGCCTTACAGGTAAGGAAAAGGTTAAGGTTTTACTTGCACAGGCTTTATTTGGTCACCCAGGAATCATCCTACTAGACGAACCTACAAACCACCTTGATGTAAAGGCTATCGAATGGTTAGAAGAGTTCTTAATGGACTACGATGGAACAGTTATCGTAGTTTCCCATGACAGACACTTCCTTAACACAGTTTGTACAAACATAGTCGACGTAGACTATGGTAAGATTAAGATGTACGTAGGTAACTACGAATTCTGGTACGAATCTTCCCAGTTAATCCAGAAGATGATTAAAGACCAGAACAAGAAGAACGCTGATAAGATTAAAGAATTACAGGCATTTATTCAGAGATTCTCTGCTAATAAGTCTAAAGCAAAGCAGGCAACAAGCCGTCGTAAGTTATTAGATAAGTTAACAGTAGAAGAAATGCCAGCATCTTCAAGAAGATATCCGTTCGTTGGTTTTACAATGGACAGAGAACCTGGTAAGGAAATCTTAATTGTAGAAAATCTTTCCAAGACTATTGATGGAGTAAAGGTTCTTGATAACGTATCTTTCAGAGTTAACAAGGATGACAAGATTGCTTTCGTAGGAGAAAACGAAATTGCAAATACAACTCTTTTCAAGATTATTATGGGTGAAATGGAACCGGATGAAGGTTCATACAAGTGGGGTATAACTATTTCCACATCCTACTTCCCAATGGACAACTCCGCATTCTTCAATGGATGCACAATGAACTTAGTAGAATGGCTTGGCCAGTATACTAAGGAAACTACAGAGACATTTATGAGAGGATTCCTTGGAAGAATGTTATTCTCCGGTGACGATGTATACAAGGAAGTTCAGGTGCTTAGCGGCGGTGAAAAGGTTCGTTGCATGCTTTCAAGAATGATGCTTTATGGATCCAACATGCTAGTTATGGACCAGCCAACTAACCACCTTGACCTTGAATCTATCACTGCAGTAAACGATGGTCTAATCGCATTTAAGGGAAATATCCTATTTGCTTCCCATGACCATGAGTTTATTCAGACAATTGCCAACAGAATCATGGAATTTGGTCCAGATGGAATATTAACAGATAGACTTTGCACATACGACGAGTATATTGGCGAGGCATAATATGTCAATAAAGAATAGCATAACCGAAGGTAACATCTTAAAATCACTTATCGGCTTTGCTTTACCCGTATTAGCAGCACTGTTTTTGCAGTCGTTATATGGCGGAGTTGACCTCTTAATCGTAGGCCAATTTGCAGAAACTGCAGATGTATCAGGTGTGGCCACAGGCAGCACTTTGATGCACACCATTACGATGATTGTCACTGGGCTTGCTATGGGCATTACCGTACTTGTGGCTCAAAGAATAGGAGAAAAGAACCCTGAAAAAGCTGGCGAGGTAATCGGAACGGGCATTTGCCTATTCGCAGTTTGTGCTTTGATTATGACGATCCTATTAGTGCTTCTTACGGAGCTTTTGGCTGTATTGATGCATGCCCCTAAAGAAGCTTTTGATGAGACTGTTATTTATTTGAGACTTTGTGGGCTAGGATCAATTTTCATCGTTGCCTATAACGTGCTAGGCGCAGTATTTAGAGGAATAGGAGATTCTAAGACTCCACTTATGACAGTGTGTATCGCTTGCGTTTTGAACATTGCAGGGGACCTGCTTCTCGTCGCAGTTCTTGGTTTA
This sequence comes from Bacillota bacterium, assembly GCA_017547345.1. The sequence continues at coordinate 2,603 of JAFYPY010000186.1, forward strand.
GGTGCGTCAGGTGCGGCACTAGCGACAATAATATCACAGGCAGCAAGTGTTGTAATATCTTTGATAATTATTTCAAAAAGAAAATTACCTTTTACATTTAATAAAAGTTACATTAAGTTTGATGGAAATCTAATAAAGTATGAATTGAAACTGGGCATTCCTATTGCATTGCAGGAATTGCTTGTAGGGTTTTCGTTTTTGATTATTCAGGCTATCGCAAACTCTATAGATGTAACATCTTCTGCGGGTGTAGGCGTTGCAGAAAAGGTTTGTGCATTCATTATGCTGGTACCTTCAGCATATATGCAGTCAATGGCCGCCTTTGTTGCCCAAAATATGGGAGCAAGAAGGCCTAAGAGAGCGAAGAAAGCGCTGCTGTATGGAATAATGACATCATTTTTGATAGGATGCATTATTGGAGCATTTACTTTTGTAAAAGGTGATTTGCTTGCTAGTGTTTTCTCTAACGATGGGACTGTAATTTTAGCAGCACATGATTATTTAAAGGCTTATGCTATAGACTGTCTTCTTGTGGCTGTAATGTTTTGTATGGTGGGTTTTTTTAACGGCCTTGGAGAAACTGTCTTTGTAATGATACAAGGAATTATAGGGGCGCTAGGAGTGAGAGTGCCAGTGGTACTGTTTATGAGCAGTTTTCCAGATACTTCTCTTTTCTTGATTGGACTAGGTACACCTGCATCCACTTTTGTGCAGATAATTCTGTGTGTAGGTTTTATGTATTTCCTAAAAAGAAAAGGAAAACTTGATTAAGAATTTTGGAGGAACAGATGTCAGATGTAATAATGTATTTAAGCTTCTGCGTTGTAGGATATGTAATCGGCATTCCTCTTCGAAAAGTTAAAGATAAGCTTGGCTGGATAGGGACTGCACAGAGCGCGTCCGTTATCGCTTTAGTATTTATAATGGGAATTAGAATCGGCTCCAATGATCAGATTGTTGGGAACCTAGGTTCATACGGAGTATATTCAGCTATCTATACTTTGGTGGTCCTTGCTATGTCAGCTGTAGCGATATCTATTGCGAGAAGACTTCTTAAGATGGATAGATATGGACTAGTGGTTAAATCTGTATCAGAAAAGGATTCATTCAAAGAAGAAAATAATGAAAAGCACGCTGGAGGCAAAATTGATAAGATGACTCTTCTAATTGTTGGAGGAGTAGTTGTAGGCATCCTAGTGGGTTACTTTGTATGTGGAAAGATTTTTACAGATACTGTAGCATTTGAAGCGGGATTATCACTTGCGATTACAATAGGCCTTTGTGTTTTACTAATTTTTGTAGGCTTAGACTTAGGTATTGAAGGCCAAGTTATTAATAATTTTAAAAATGCAGGTCTAAGAATATTAGCGCTTCCTGTAGCCGTGGCTTTAGGAACTATGGCTGGTGCAGTCGTATGTTCAGTATTACTTCCAGTTTCAATGGGAGAAAGCCTAGCCATAGGCTGTGGCTTTGGTTGGTATTCTTTGGGTGCAGGTATTTTAATGGATGCCGGCTATATGACAGCAGGGGCGATCTCATTTATGCACAACGTAATGAGAGAAGTCTTTTCCATTATATTAGTTCCTATCGTAGCGAGATACGTAGGATATGTGGAGGCAATAGCTCTTCCGGGGGCACCAGGTATGGACGTTTGTCTTCCAATTGTTGAGCGTTCAACAAGTGGTACAGTTGCTGTATATTCATTTATCTCAGGGCTTGCATTATCCCTATCAGTAGCATTTTTAGTAC
>JAFYPY010000027.1 GCA_017547345.1 Bacillota bacterium
AGATTACTATGGCTGAAGTGTTTGCAAAAGGCGAGGATGTAGCTAAAAAGGCCGAGTATCTTGTGTTTATGACTGGATGGGACAAGAGATGGGGCGATGAAAGCTACTTCGGAGACTATCCGGTGGTAACTGATGAAGTTGCCGATTTTGCTATTGAAACGGGCAAAAAAGGACTAGCTTTCGATGTAATCGGACTGGATCCAATATCTGACCTAAACCTTACTCTTCACAAAAAGGTTTTTGCCGCATCAGATATGGTGATTATAGAGAACTTATGTAATCTCGACAAAGTAGAAGAGGCTGCAAAGGGCGAGGTATTTACGCTTGTTGCGACTCCTATAAAATACAAGAATGCAGACGGTGCTCCGATTAGAGCACTGGCTATGATTTAGTAAACTGGCAAAATATAGAATTAAGCCGGTGCCGAAGTGAGGAAAAATGTTAAAGATTTATTACGGAAGAGAAAATTTAGATAAGGAAAAGTTCATATTCAGTAATATCCACGGCAAAGCATTTGTTATGGTCCCTGATCAGTACACACTAGAGGCGGAAAGACAGGCTTTTCGCCATCTTGGAATTTCTTCACTTATGGATGTAGAGGTTGTTTCTTCCTCAAGTCTTGGAGAAAACATTCTAAATGAGCTAGGAGGAAGCAAGCGCACATTTATAGATAAATATGGACGCCATATGCTCTTGTACAAAGTGGCTATGGAACAGAGAAATAACCTTGAAATATTTAGAGGTATGGAGGCTAGAGCCTCCTTCATTGATGCTGTTAACAACTTTATTTCTGAAATGAAACAGTATAACTGCGGACCAAATGAGTTAAAAGCACTTGCTGAAAATATGGAGGAAGGCTCGTATACGCAAAAAAAACTTCTGGATGTGCACAGACTTTTTGAAAAATACGAAGAAGTTATCGATGGAAAATATACAGATTCAGAGGACTACATAAATCTGTTCCTTGAAAAGATAAAGGACTCAGAGCAGATTAGAAACTCACAAGTCTGGATATACGGATATGATAGCTTTGCGCCAAAAACAATGGCACTAATAGGTAAACTTATGTTGGCCGCAGATGATGTTAATTTGGTTTTAACGTGGGACGATAATGGAAGAGACAGTGAACTCTTTGAATTGACTTCTATGGTAATTAGCAACGTAAAAAAACTTGCTGATGATCTAGGTGTTGAACACAAACTTTACCCTGTAACAGAAGAGTACAAAAGGGAGATAAAGAATCAGGCCATTGACCATATCCAAAAGGAATTATACACTTTACCGTCTATTAAAACCGATTGTGAAGAGGGAATTACTCTTGTTGAGGCTGCCGGCATATATAATGAAATCGAAAGTGCAGCTAGCTATGTGCTACACTTAGTTAGGGACAAAGGCCTCAGATATAATGAAATAAGGGTTGTTTGCAATGAACTTGAAACTAGAGGTCCAATTATAGAAAGGACTTTCGGAGAGTACGGCATAGAAATTTTCTCTGATACAAAGAGGAGTATTTTGTCAAACCCAATTGTTCAATACATATCATCGTTAATAGACGTTGTAACGGAAAAATACAGTACAGAAGCCCTTATGTCTATGCTCAAATCGGGGTTTGGCGATTTGATTATAGAAGAGATTTCCGAACTTGAAAACTATGCAATAAAATACAAAATAAGGGGAACTATGTGGAAGTCCCCTTTTAAGCGTGGCAAAAATGAATATAAAGAAGATTTTGCAACTATAGAAGAACTCCGAAAAAAAGCAATACGCGGTCTTGATGCATTAGAAGATGTGTTCAAGGAAAAGAAGACGGGAGATTTTCTTAAAAAATTCTACGCATGTTTATGTGGTGAATTTGGATTACAAGAAAAGCTTCTCACTTTTATTGCTATGCAAGAAAAAAAGGAACTCTTTGACTTGGCGGATGAAACTGCAAAAGTTTGGGACAGTATGTTGGGGATAATGAACCAACTTTATGAGATAATGGGACAGGAGCCCTTTGACAAAGAGGTTTTTAGGGATCTATTTATTGTCGGCATCGGTCAGGTCCAGATAGGATTGTTACCACCTACAGAAGATGGACTGATATTAGGCAACATACAAAGAAGCCGTAGTGCAAGGGTGAAGGCATTGGTTGTGATTGGGGCAAACGAAGGAATCTTGCCTCAGGAAAAGCCTACACAGGGGTTATTCTCGGCTGAAGAAAGAGAAATCTTTAGGGCAGATGGTAAAGAATTATGCAAGGTGGACTCTGTAAGGTTCCTGGAAGAAAAACTTGCCATATATAGAACTTTATCATGTGTAGATGAATACTTGTGGGTTGGACACAGTTTATCCGATGAGGAAGGTAATCAGATTAAGCCGTCGAGGATTTTCTTGAAGTTAAAGGAGATCTTTCCTAATATAAAAGTTCAAAGAGATGCATTGAACAGAGATGATGCAATGCCACTTATAAACGGAAATGTCAGTGGCGTGGTTCATCTAACTAAAGCTCTTCAAAGTGCAGCAGAAGACAAGCAAATAAATGCAAAGTGGTTGCAAGCAATTAAATGGTTTGATCAAAACAAACCTGAGCTTTTAGCTTCCATAGAGGAAAGTCTATCCTTTACAAATAGGCAAGAAGATTTGGGAAGGGAGGCTGCAGAGGCATTGTTTAAGAAAAATATAGACAAAGCCTTGTCTTTAAGCCCTTCCAGACTTGAAAAATTTAGTAGATGTCCTTTTTCTCACCTTGTTTCATATGGATTGAGACCTGAAGAAAGACGAGTGTATGAGGCCTCCTCAAGAGAAATAGGGGATATTTACCATCAGTGTTTGATGAAACTAACAGAAAAACTAACGACTGAAGGCAAAGAAATTACAGACCCTGAATCATTGTGGATGACCATTTCCAAAGAGGACTGCTATAAGATTATCGATCAGGAGTTAAAGATAATTTCTAGTGACTACAGGGAAGGCATTTTTGAAGCAGGAAACGAGGAAATATACAGAGGAGAAAGAGTAAGAGAAATTGCAAGAGAAGTCTGTTGGACATGTGTTGAACAAGTCCGAGCGGGAAGAATACTTGATATTAAACCAGAAGTAGCCTTTAGAAGAGGTGGGAATATCCCGCCTATCGAGGTTCAACTTGAAACTCAGAAAGTCTACATAGAAGGTATAATAGATAGAGTCGACTATCTTAATGACGACAGAGTCAAAATTATAGATTATAAGACTGGGGACGAAAAGTTTAGTATCAAAGAGGCAAAGGATGGATATAGACTCCAGCTTATGTTGTATTTACAGGCGGCTTGCGAGCAAAGGAAGAAGCCTGCCGGAGTGTTTTATTTCAAGATAACTGAGCCGATGGCGGAATTGACTCCAGATAAAATGGATAGAGAAACTGTCGAAAAGGCAGTACGAAAGAACTTTAAATTGGATGGAATTCTTGTAGATGACCCTATTGTTATCGGTGATATTGCAGGAGAGTTTCAAGGGTTTAGCGAAATTCTACCTATTAGGGCAACCAAAGAAGGCATAAAGAACAGTGGAAACGAAGGGCTTTTGCCGGAAAAGGAGTTTGTGGAACTTCAGGAAGCGGTCTTCGAAAAGATAAAGGACGCATGTAAAGGATTGTTAGAAGGCAGAGTTAAGGCGCATCCGATGAAAACGAGACAAAAGTCAGCTTGCACTTACTGCCAGTACAAAGGGATATGCAGATTTGATACGGCTTTTGAAGATTGTAAATACAATATAGTTGGATAAAGGAACTATTAGTTTGTTCCAACGAGGGAGGAAAAATGTTTGAAACAAAGAATTTAATTATACGCCCTTCTGTATGGGAGGATTTGAATGATTTTTTTGCATGGGAACAGATGCCAGTGGTTACGGAGTTCTTTAGCATTAGAGACGGCCAGACTATGGAAGATGTGGTTAGAAAGTATGTGTCAGATGACAACGAGCCATCCGCAAGACAGTTCACAATTCTTCTAAAAGGCGAAGGTGAGCCTAAAAAAATCGGAAGAATCGTCCTAGGCGACATTGAAGAAGGATGGAAGGCAGAAATCTGGAGAATATATATTGCAGACATGGCCCTTCGTGGAAAAGGCTATGGCAAAGAGGCTATGGAAGCAATCATGGCATATTGCTTCGACGAACTTAAGCTAGAAAGACTTTACCTTGACCATTACACAGGAAACCCAGCATCATATTTATACTTATCATTAGGGTTTAAGTATGAAGGAGTACTTCGTAAAAACTGCCGTAAGAACGGTATCTTATATGACGTACACCTAATGTCTATGCTAAAAGACGAATACTATAATAGATAGAGTTAGAC
>JAFYPY010000028.1 GCA_017547345.1 Bacillota bacterium
ACAATTTGAGCTTTCTCTGTAGGTACCGTTATAACTGCGATATCAACACCTTGATTTCTTACGAAATCATGCAATGAACCACATGTCATAATCTGAGCGTCATTAAACTGAACATCCTGGATATACTGTTTTACGTCAAAGATTCCAACAATATGAAATCTCGGCTCGTTTTTTGAAATATAGCTAGCAATAGCTTGACCCAAACGACCATAACCCACAACTACCATCTTATACTTCTTATCAAGTCCTAAAATAGTACCGATTTCGTCGTGAAGGTTCTCTACGCTATATCCGTATCCTTGCTGCCCAAATCCACCAAAATTATTCAAATCTTGTCTAATCTGGGATGCAGTGTAACCGATCAACTTACTTAAATCCTTGGAAGATATCTTTTCAATACCTTTTTTGTGAAGTTCGCTCAGATATCTTCTATATCTAGGCAATCTTTTGATAACTGCCTTTGAAATCTGTTTGTCCTTCATCAATAGTACCTATTATTTAGTTTCTTCTACGTATTTAACTAAGTCTCTTACAGTCTGGAACTTTTCAGCGTCTTCATCAGGGATTTCGATTCCGTATTCGTCTTCGATAGCCATGATGATTTCTACTGCGTCTAGAGAGTCTGCAGAAAGGTCCTTCATTAGGTTTGTATCCATTGTAACTTCGGATTCTTCAACCTGTAACTGTTCTATAATTATTTCTTTAATCTTATCAAAAATCATTTTTAATGCCTCCATTCTTTGTCTTCGTTAAGACTATGTCTAGTATAAATATTTTTATGCTTCATTGCAAGGTAAATATTGATATTTTTTGTGAAAGTTTCTTCATATACTGTCTTCTAACAATATCCATTCTTCCATTGCTTCATCGTGTTTTGCTTTTGCTTCTTCTATTTTTGTTCCAATTTCTGCCAGTAGACCATAGTCTGCACTATTTGCAGGGTCCATTAGCTGGCTTTCAAGCTGTGCTATTTCTTCCTCAAGTTTTGCCATTTCGGCTTCTATTGCCTCTTTGCGTCTCTTGATTCTTCGCTCCTCTGCCTCAATCTGCTTATTTAATCTTCTCTGTTCTTCAGCAGAAAGCGCAGGCTTTTGATTTTCTTCCCTCTGGAAACCGGTCTCTGAGGAAAGTTCTTCCATATATTTCTTTCCTGACTGGATTTCACCGCTCTTTTCGACATAATAATCATACTTTCCGAGGTATTCTATTATCCCGTCTGGGGTCAATTCAAGAATTCTGTCAGGGATTCGCTGCAAGAAGTATCTGTCGTGGGAAATAATAATCGCAGTACCTGGAAATTCCGCTAAGGCTTCTTCAAATACTTCCTTAGACTCAATATCCATATGGTTTGTCGGTTCGTCCAAAAGTAATGTGTTGGCTCCTCCTAACATGAGTTTCAGTAAGGAAAGTCTTGCCTTTTCACCTCCGGAAAGGTCTCCCACATTTAAGAATACATCTTCATTCTTAAAAAGGAATCTACCAAGCAATGATCTCATATGAGTATCCGTATACAGTCTATAGGTATTTTTCATCTCTTCGAGAACAGTGTTTCTTGGATTTAATAGAAGCTGCCCCTGATCGTAGTACCCAAAAGTAACATTATGTCCAATCTTGACTCTGCCCTTTTCTGGTGCTAAATCGCCTAAAAGCAATTTAAGCAAAGTAGTCTTTCCTATGCCATTTCTACCAACAATGCAGATTTTTTCGCCCTTTTTAATATCTAGATTTACATTTTCAAATAAAGTTTTCTTGTTTGTGCCATATCCAAAGGACTTGGATAAATCTTCTGTAAAGAGTACATCATTACCGGACTGAAAATCCTGAGTAAACTGAATTTTCATCTTTCCTTCGCTTGCTTCGGGCTTTTCTAGTCGCTCAATCATATCAAGGCGCTTTTCTCTAGATGCAGCACGTTTAGCCAAAAGCTCTGTACCATGCTGTTTGAAACGACGAATCATTTCTTCCTGTCTTGCAATCTCTTTCTGCTGATTGTTATACGCACGAAGCTCAGCCTCACGAATTTGTCTCTTCTTTTCGGCAAATTCATCATAATTGCCATCATATGCTCTAAGCTTATGATGCTCAATTTCAAATATTCTATTTACACTTCTATTCAAAAAATATCTGTCGTGAGAAACAATGATTATGCTTCCCTTATATGATGACAAATATTGTTCAAGCCATCTTAATGTGCCTATATCTAGGTGGTTTGTCGGTTCGTCCAAAATCAACAGATCCGGCTTTTCTAATAATAGCGCAGCCAGCGCCAAACGAGTCTTTTCACCACCTGAAAGTGTATCAATCTTCTTGTCAAAATATTCCGGACCAAAAGCCATAGAATTAAGAATTCCCGTAATCTCTGACTTATATGTGTATCCACCTTTTCTATCATATTCTTGTTGCATATCGTCAAGCCTATGAAGAAGTCTTTCGTCGTGTGGATTGTTTGCAATAAGATCTGCAGTTTTCGCAATCTCTTCTTCTAGCCTTTCTAGCGGCTTAAATATAGCATTGATTTCTTCAAGTACAGTATTATTGCCATTGAAGTTATCACGCTGTTTTAGATAACCGATTCTAAGGCCCGAAGGGATGTATAACTGTCCCTCGTCTGGAGATAACTCTCCTGTAATCAGATTTAGCAAAGTGGTTTTACCTGCGCCGTTTCTTCCCACAAGGCCTATGCGGTCGCCATCATTTACATGAAAATCCACGCCTTTGATGATTACATCTGTTCCATATACTTTTGTTAAATTACTTGCAGATAAAACTATCATCTAAATCTCCTAAATCAATCTTATAGCGGCATGCTAGCATAAGCATCCATATCGATGTCTGCTCTTTGGCCTGCCATATATTTATAATAGGCCGCACAACCGATCATTGCAGCGTTATCAGTGCATAAAATCGGTGACGGTTTGTACATTTCAATGTTATTTTCAGCGCAAGCTTTTTCTAGTGTTTCTCTAAGTTTGGAGTTTGAAGCAACCCCTCCAGCTAGAGCAAGCTTACCGTATCCCATTTTCTTTGTTGCGGAAATAGTTTTTTCACAGATTACATCGATTACAGCCTGCTGGAAGCTTGCCGCAACATCAGCTCTGTTTATTTCTCTTCCTGCCTGTTTTTCTGTGTTAATGTAATTTAATACCTGTGTTTTTAGACCACTAAAGCTGAAATCATAGCTATCCTTTTCAAGAAGGACTCTCTTAAAATGAATTGCATCGGCATTACCTTCTTTTGCAATCTTATCAACCTTAGGACCGCCTGGATACCCAAGGCCAAGAACTCTAGCTACCTTGTCGTAGGCTTCGCCTACGGCGTCGTCTCTAGTGCCGCCCAAAACTTCACATTCTGTGTAGTTCTTCATTTCAGCAATATTAGTATGGCCTCCACTTACAATTAAAGATGTAAATGGTGGTTCTAATTGTTTATGTTCGATAAAGTTTGCGGATACATGTCCCATAATGTGATGAACACCGATAATAGGAATGTCAGCCGCAAAGGCTATGGCTTTTGCAGTTGCAACACCGATTAGCAATGCACCCACAAGCCCCGGACCTTCTGTTACACCGATTAGGTCGATGTCATCAAGTGTAACCCCTGCCTTTTCTAAGGCTTCATCAACAACACCGTTGATGTTTTCTAGGTGATGTCTTGCTGCAATTTCAGGCACAACCCCGCCATAGTTCTTAAAAATATCAATTTGTGAGGAAATAACATTTGATAACACTTCTCTGCCATCTGCAACAATAGCTACAGATGTTTCGTCGCAACTAGATTCAAATGCCATTGTCAAAAACTTCCCGTCTTTCATCCTATTCTCTCCACATAATAAGGGCGTCTTCCCCTGTATCTTCGTAATATCCTTTTCTCTCGCCGCCTACTACAAAGCCGTATTTTTCGTACAGCCTAATGGCAGCTTCGTTACTTCTTCTAACTTCTAAAGTATGTCTTTCTACCCCTGCATTCTTTGTTACATCAAGAAGTACAGAGATAATGGCAGAGCCCACGTGAAGCTTTCTAAATTTAGGATCTACCGCAACATTTGTGATATGCCCTTCATCTACTATGCTCCAAACTCCCGCATAACCGATGACTAATCCTTCTATCTCAGCAACCACGTATAGTGCTCTTGGGTTTTCTACCACGTCCTGATATACGGATTCTCTCGTCCACGGAGTTGTAAAACATTCTATTTCTAGTTCTGCTATTCTATCTACGTCTTTTTCTTCAGCACGTCTTACAATCAATTCTGCCATAACTTACTCCTGCTTTGGCCCTTTGCAAATTGGAAGCTGTCCTGCTTCGAGCTTTTGCTGTGCTTCTGCCTTTCTCATATAGTCAGGTAAGAGTTCTTCGATACAAAGTATTTCTCCTTTTTCTGCCTTTTCCCATGCTAAAAGACCCACAGATGCAGCATCCTGATGCCTATAGTCTTCATCTGCATAGAAATAGTCTTTGCCTAGTTCGTATCCGGCTTCTCCTAATACTTCCTGAATTTTAGCATCATAAGCGTCTATTCCATCTCCAAAGAACTGAACTACTTTGCCGGCTATAAACGCATCATTCTTCAGAACTTCAAGCACATCAGTAAGCATGTATGGACCACCAGGCATAAAGCCTTCCACAATACCATAAACCTGACCTCTACGAGCGTTGATAATTCCACATGTAACCTTGTCGGAGCTCTTTGCCTCATGCTTATAGCAGAATCCATCTAATGTTGGAATGCTGATAACCTTGATTCCTAGTGCCTGTCCAAGGGCTCTAGCTGTGGTTACTCCTATTCTTACTCCTGTGAATGAACCTGGACCGACTGACGCTGCAATATATGATAATTCTTTTTTATCAACTTTGCAGTCAGATAAAAGTTCTCTCACTAAAGGCATCAAATCTTTTAGGTGGTTCCTAAGTTCTGTTCCTACTTTAGTTCCTAATATTTCGTTGTTCGTTAAAAGAGCTACGGAACATAGTGGTCCCGTAGTCTCTATTGCTAGAATGTACATTTGTAAATTCTTTCTCCTTCGTGCTTTCCGTAATCGATGAAAATAAATAGAGCATCTTCTGGAATTTCTTCCATAACTAAATCTGCCCATTCAACAACGGAGACGCCATCTCCATTTAAGTAATCCTCTGCTCCAATATTGAAAAACTCTTCTGGGTCGCAG
>JAFYPY010000029.1 GCA_017547345.1 Bacillota bacterium
ATAACTTTGTCAACGTCTTCTGGAGATGCAATACCCTGTTCAACGATGTGTAGACATTCTCTTAAGATAGCAAGCTGGATTCTGTTAAGTGCGAATCCTGGAGCATCCTTAATAAGAACTGGTTTCTTTTCTACTGCTTCGCATAGGTCATAAATAACCTTTGCTGCTTCTTCGCTAGTCTTTTCACCCTTAATTACTTCGATTAGAGGAATGATGTGTGGAGGGTTAATCCAGTGCATTCCACCGAATCTTTCAGGTTTATGAACTACTTCTGCAATCTTTGTGATGGAAAGACCGGAAGTATTACTTGCAAGAACTACATCTTCGTCTACGATTCTGGAAGCTTCTTCCCAGAACTTATGCTTGATTTCAATTTTTTCAAGAACTGCTTCTACAACGTAGTCTACGTCTTTTAGCATCTGAATATCCGTAGTGTATGTAATTCTTGCCATTAAGGCTTTGGATTCTTCTGCAGTTACAATTCCATGTTCCTGCTCAGTTTCCTGATTGATTGAAATTAAATTTTCAGCTTTCTGCAATGCTGCTTCGAAAATATCGTAGCAAACTACTTCATAACCAAATTTTGCAAATGTTTCTGCCATGGAAGCACCCATTGTGCCTGCGCCTGCTATGGCAATCTTTTTAATCTCTCTCATAATGGTCACTCCTAAATACAATACAATTTTTATCTAAAACGTTTTTACATATGGGCTTTCCTGCCCACGCTAACATTCTTGTCATAGATATATAGCAAGTAGTGTGCCAACTTTATTTGTTAATAACAGAAGGTGTATTTTTCAACATTTGTTGGCACTAACCGATTTTTTAGCACAAAAAAACGGCACCCTTTGTCAGATGCCGTCGGCATTTTGTACGCTTTTCCTTACATTTTCAGATTTTTGATTATTTTTTTGTAAGATTTTCCGTACACTTTTAGATTTCTACCAATATACAAATTTTTATTCTACCGCAATATTGTGTTTTTCCATCTTCTCATATAAAGTTGTTCTGCTTATTCCTAGTGCCTTTGCTGCCTTAACTCTGCTTCCGTTATTATCATGCAAAGCATTAACAATGCTTTCTCTCTCCGCTTCATCCACAATTTGCTTCAAAGTCTTGGTTTCACTGCGTTTTGCGAATCCTGTAATCACCCTTGGAAGGTGATCTACCTGTATTATTCCATCCTCATCTACAAAGTTTGCCGCATGTTCGATTACGTTTTCAAGTTCTCTAACATTTCCCGGCCAATCATATTTTTTTATATATTCCATAGCTTGAGGCGAAATCCCTTTGGCATCCATGTACGGATTTCCGGACACCTTGCGAATAAGAACATCAACAAGCATAGGTAAATCTTCTATTCTTTCTCTTAAAGGAGGAATGTTTACCGAAATTACATTCAGTCTGAAATATAGGTCGTCTCTAAACTTTCCTTCTTGAACCATTTCTTCCAGATTACGATTTGTAGCCGCAATAATTCTTACATTAACAGGCTTAGATTCGTTGGAGCCTACCTTTTGAACCTTCTTATCTTGTAAAACTCTTAAAAGCTTTGCCTGCATTTGAAGTGGCATTTCTCCTATTTCATCTAGGAACAAAGTTCCTCCGTCAGCAGCTTGGAACATACCGATTTTGCCACCTTTTTTAGCCCCCGTAAAAGATCCTTCTTCATATCCAAAAAGTTCGGATTCGAGCAATTCTGAAGGAATTGCGGCGCAGTTGACACAAATAAACGGTTTCTTGTCCCCGTGGTATTCGCTGTGAATTGCATGGGCAACCAGTTCTTTTCCTGTACCACTCTCACCGAGAATAAGGACATTTGAACGGCTGTGAGCGATATGCTTAATTGTCTTTTTTAATTCTCCCATAGCCGAACTGTTTCCTACTATGTCGTCTGCTCCATATTTTGAACTGTTTGACTTAGCAAAGCTTCTTTCATAGAAATTAAGTTCCTGAGTCAAGTCGCCAAGTTGCTTATATAACTTGTCCAATTCTTCTACATTTCTAAAAAGAACTCGTCCGAAGGCACCTTCCACTTTCCCATTTTTAATAATAGGAATTCTATTCGCAATCATGCTTTTACCTTTAATCTTGTGAGTCTGGGCAATTTCTGCAACACGAGTTGTTATTACCTCAGGGAGTCTTGTGTTTTCGATAACCTCTGTAACTGGTTTTCCAATCACATCCCCTCTTTTAACACCCAAGAACTTAGCATATGCATGGCTAAGCTCAACAATTTTGCTGTCTACATCCACGAATATTATGCATTCTTCAGTTTGATTCAGCATAACATCCAGGAAAAAGTTAGCATCATAATCATGCTCACCATATGTCTTCATGCTATTCATAATCCCTCCTAATTATATACAACTTATTGTTCTATCAATGTTTTCAATTCGTCCGTCGTTAATTTTTCTATAATTATATGATTACCATCGTATCGTTTTACCTTAGTTTTGCCTAATTTTTTAATTGCACTTACGAAGTCCTCATAAGCTAGTTCTCCCATGGTTTCATTTTCTTCGATAGAATAAAGTAACATGCCAAAATCCTCACATTCAATCAGTTCCTTTGTCTCAGGATCGTCAAATCCGTATGGCACATATGGTCTAATTGGAACTATGCATCTCATATATTCGGAAATGGCGTATCTTCCTAAAATCCCATCGTCACTTCTATAAAAGGACGGTTTTGTGTAATAAGCGTCCACATTCTGCTTTTCGTGAAGCCACTTGGAAAAATATGTAGGTTCAGCAAGGAAAGCTTCCGCCTCGTCCCTTCCCACAACAAGAGGCCACATAACAGAAAACAATGTCATTTCAGAATTCTCGCCGTCGACTACACTCTTCGCCATCTTGGTTAAAGAGTTTTGATTAAAAGCAAGCATTGCTCCAAATCCATCAACAAAGTCGTCCAAATCTGTAAGTTTCCCATCCACTTCTAGCTCGCATTCCCAATGTGTACTTATTCTATGCACTAATTCATAGAAGGCCCTAAGTTCTAAAGGGGCTGTAGGTGTAAGCACTCTAAGGCGAATTTTTTCGGTTTCTGCTTCATTCCAATCCACAGTAATTCCTCTGGCAATCTGCATGGGCATATATGCCAGAAACCCTTCTTCTTCTTTTGCACCGCAATGCAGTCTCCATCCCTCATCATAAGCCCCATATAGAAAATCCGCGCCCAAAATGAGCTTTAACGGCAGTGTTTTTTGTTCTAACCCAACTTGTCTTATAGTGATATCAATAGACATTTTATCTCCTCTTATTTTCTCCAATTATCTCCTGTTTCATAATCTATGACTATTCCCGGCTGCACATTATACACATAAACATTATAGCAAATACCTTCGCCAGAGTCCTCCACAGAATATGCTTCCATCTGAACCCCTCTAGCTACAAGCTCATCATCCTCAAAAATAGGTGATACACGATATAATACGTGGTTACCTGTATCTCTAATATATTCTAGGACTTCCAATTCAAAGGGTTGCATTCCTTCCTTGTTCATATAATCTGTCCCTGTTATTAGGTTACTTGTGTTAGCATTTTCGCCTGCCAAAGAAAAAGCAATTAAATGAGATCTATTGTACAAAAAAGTATCTCTTATTAGGTCTTCATACGCCGCCGTCTGCCAACCTGTAGGTTTTACATCCCTGATGCTCTCTCGTTCTTGTGTAGGCATAAGCTCCACGCCAAGCATTGCATAAGCCACACCGCATCTATCATATTTGTCTAGTGGGCTGTAAGACTCAAAAACATCTTGTTCAAGTTCTTCTTCGTCAAAGTATGGAATATTATCATTTAATATTACATAGCTTTCACCGGAGTATTCAGGTATATCTTCAAAATCCAAATAAGCACCATCATAATCAAGGCTAGTTCCATTATTATTATCTAAAACTTCATACCCTGATATCAATATGAGAGCTAATATTAATAAAATAGTTTTTAACTTCTTCAATCCTACCTACCTCTTTTGTTAGAATAGTTTATTATACACTAAATTCCCTCTTAATGCAAAAGGCACCGCCTGTTCCGGTGCCTAAAAATCATAAAATCAATTTATCTATTGGAGCAAATGTATAGCCTTGCTGCTTCCATCCTTTAATCAGTTCTTGCAGAATTTGGCTGTTTGTTTTTGATGTACTATGTAACAAAACTACTGCGCCCTTATGAATCCTTGCATTCAATGTGTTTAGCGCTTCCTCTCTTGTAGGTTGTTGGTCTTCAAGCCAATCTACATAAGCTAAACTCCAAAATACTGTAG
>JAFYPY010000004.1 GCA_017547345.1 Bacillota bacterium
GAAACCCGTAGAAAGAGATAGTATTAGCGCGATACCTATAATGCCGATGGAACCCGCAAAAGCTGTAAGTATAGTTCTCGCCTTCTTAGTCAAAAGATTATTTAAGCTTAATGTCAAAGCTGTTCCAATGGACATATATGCCTTGCCAAGATTCTTATACTCTATAGGCTCCTTGTATCCCTCTTCAGGGACAAATGGATCGCTGTCATCGATAATCTTTCCGTCTTTTAGCTTAACAATACGTGTTGAATATTCTTCAGCCAATTCAGGGTTATGTGTGACCATAATTACAAGTCTATCGTTGGCAACTTCTTTTAGCAGTTCCATAACCTGCACGCTTGTTTCTGTATCCAATGCCCCTGTCGGCTCGTCTGCAAGCAGAATATCCGGATTATTTACAAGAGCTCTCGCTATAGCAACTCTTTGCATCTGCCCACCTGACATCTGATTGGGTTTCTTGTGGGCATGTTCTTTAATGCCTACTTCTTCAAGGGCAGCCATCGCCCTTTCCTTTCTCTCTTTTTTTGAGATTCCGGAAATAGTAAGCGCAAGCTCTACATTAGATAAAACACTCTGATGCGGGATCAAGTTATAACTTTGGAAAACGAATCCAATAGTATGGTTTCTATATGAATCCCAGTCTCTATCTTTGTAGTTTTTAGTCGAAACATCATTAATAATCAAATCTCCACTGTCGTATCTGTCAAGCCCTCCAATGATGTTTAGTAATGTGGTCTTTCCTGATCCAGACGGACCAAGAACTGAAACGAATTCGTTGCTTCTAAAGTTAAGGCTCACATCATTTAGAGCCTTCTGCACTAACTCTCCCGTCTTATATTCTTTTGAAATGTTCTTGATTTGTAACACTTCTGATCCCCCTTGTGGTATTGTATATAAAAAGGCACGATAACCGTGCCTTTAATAGTTTATTTTAGTCTCATCCATTATTTATTATCCTTTGTAGGAACAAAGAAAATGAAAAATAAAGAGCTTAATAACAAGATAAATGGATAAATTAACTGTGGAATCAATTCAAATGCTGTTACAGTATGTCCAAGAGTAGCTACTGCAGAAATAGCAACTAGCATCTGAGCACCATAAGGGATGATTCCCTGGAATACACAAGAGAATGTATCAAGAATAGATGCAGTCTTTCTTGCAGAAATACCATAATCCTGGGCCATTTCCTTAGCAATTGGGTTAGCCATAACGATAGCCACAGTGTTGTTGGCTGTAGCAATGTCCATAGCACCTACTAATAGACCCATACCAAGCATACCGCCCTTCTTGCCCCTGAATATTTTCTTGATAAGCTGTAATAGAGCTTCGAAACCACCGTGCTCTGCAATTAATGCACAGATTGCAGCAACTAAAATTGCAACCATAGAAGTTTCGAACATTCCAGAAACGCCTGAACCCATGCTAGCTAAGATAGCTGTAGCTTCAGTTGCTCCTGTAGCAAGCATAATAACAGCACCTGATACGATACCAATAATAAGTACAAGGAATACATTGATACCGATGATACCACCAAGAAGTACAAGTACATAAGGAATAATCTGTACTAGGTTGTAATCATTGATAACTGCAGCACCTGCATCATAACCCATGCTCTGTACAAAAAGAATTACTAATGTAATCAATGCAGCTGGAAGTGCAATACCAAAGTTTTCTTTGAACTTGTCCTGCATCTTGCATCCCTGACCGTTACAAGCAGCGATTGTTGTATCGGAAATAAATGATAAGTTATCTCCAAACATTGCCCCACCAACTACTGGACCAACGCATAGAGGAATAGCAAAGCCTGTGCTTTGTGCTACTGCAACTGCGATTGGAGTGATTAGAGTGATAGTACCTACAGATGTACCCATTGCAAGGGATACGAATGCTGCAACGATAAATAATACTAATACCGCATACTGTGATGGGATAAAGGATAAGAAGAAATATGCTACAGATTCAGCACTGCTTCTGCCAACTACGCCTACGAACATACCTGCAAGCATAAAGATAAGAATCATAGTGATGATGTTCTTATCGCCAACACCTTTGCCCATTACTCCTAGCTTGTCATCAAAGCTTAAAGCCTTGTTCTGGATGCAAGCAACTAGTAATGCGATTACGAAAACTACTACGATTGGAATATTATAGAATCCCATTCCTACTTTTAGAACGTATTC
The DNA here is from genome assembly GCA_017547345.1 of Bacillota bacterium. The sequence continues at coordinate 2,181 of JAFYPY010000004.1, forward strand.
AAAAAGAATACCAAGACCTAAATAAAGAACAAGGAAAACACCAATAGGTAATAGTGCTTTAAAATTTGCTTCTTTCATAAGTTCCTCCATAATTTAAATAATATAATAAGTGCATTATTGTAAAATCATAACAACCCCAACATTTTAACATATAAACGTTGGAGTTGCAAGGATTTAAGCTATTTAATTATCTATAAGAAAAATCTATTTTCTTTCGGCACTTTTAGCATATCTGTAAAATCTGCTGCAAATTTAATATAGCTTTCTGTCACTATTTCTTTGCCTCCTACCGGGCAGTTTCTGATGCAACGGAAACATGAAATGCAGTTATCACCCACAGTTTCACAGTTTTCCTCAATAGCACCTACAGGACATGCTCTAACACATAGTCCGCATTTGATACATAAATCATTACATGTAGGATGATGGCTTCCTTTTGTCATTCCTTCTTTATATGGTCTATTTCCTGGAATATCAAATTCAGGCCAAAATTTGCTGTTTTGGGCGGCTTTGATGGCAAACTGTTGGCATTCTTCAAGATCATCATTATTTGGTCTACCAACCTGGATTTCGCCATATGTATGTCTACCAACTAGTCCAGCCGCGCCTTTTATGACGAATCCTTGCGCTACAAACATATCTGCCATTTCGAAAAGTGCATCATCGAATTCCCTGTTACCATAAGTTGCAATTAAGATACAAGGAGTGTTGTTTCCCTTAAATCTTTCAAAACGTTCTCTTGCCACGCATGGTATTCTACCCGCGTACACCGGCGCAGAGAATATCACAAAATCTTCTTTCGTAAATTCTGCATCTGATGGCTTCACTGTTAGATCTATTTCTTCTATTTCTCTGCCAATAGTTTCTGCCATCGCAATAGCAGTCTTCTTGCTATTACCTGTTGGTGAAAAATATATAGCAGTTGCTTTATTAACTTGCATTATAATTACTCCTCTATTTTGCTAAGCACTCTAAAATCTTTTCCCAGACGTCTTCATCCTGAGCTGTCATTCTATCCCAGTCAAAAGAATCCACAAAGGCCTTCTTCTGTTCTGCAGTTTCAAGCTGCTTATACTTCGTTGCCTTGCCCTGAGCTGACGTAAATTCAGCTAGATATTTTACAGCATCCTCTGTGTAGTTTGGATTATGACCCTTATTCTTAACAAGTAAAAAGTCTATGTTTTCTTTATGAGCAAGACCTTCTTTTAACATATC
>JAFYPY010000030.1 GCA_017547345.1 Bacillota bacterium
AAAGAGAATGTATCCTCTTTTTTCTATTTCTGATTATGTTAATGTAAGCACAAAGGAAATAAAGGAAAGCTTCAAGGCTCACTACGGTGATGAATTCGATTCTAAATTTGTTGCCGCAAAATTTGGAAGCTTAGCTTTTGGAGAGATAAAAAAATTAAAAGATATCGATAACAAAAAAATGTGCAAAGTACGGTTTGGACTTGATGAGAACAAAGTGACTGTAGCTGTTGGGCATAATGGAAATAAAGAGCAGCAACACATAGCTGTATTGAGAGAACTTAAAAAACTAAAGACAGAATTCAAAGAAAAGATAGAATTATTAATACATTTGGGATATGGTGTTCCAGGTGGATATGCGGATGAAGTAAAAAAGGCCGCGGAAGAGTGTGGCATATCCTTTATAATACTTGAAGAGTTGTATGACCTAAAGAATATCGCAAAACTAAGAGTTGCCACCGATATAATTGTTCATGCACAAACTACGGATGCCTTATCTGGCTCAATTCGTGAGTGTTTGTATGCCGGTGGTGTGTTATTGAATCCAAGCTGGATTAGCTATGAAGAGTTTGATAGACTCGGCATTGAATATGTTAAGTACGATGATTTTGATGAGATCGCATCGTATATAGAAAAATTGATAATAGGCGATATCGGTACGGATATCGGACATAATATAGAGGCACTTGGGGAGGCTTTTTCTTGGGATGCCGTTAAGAAAGATTGGATGATGATTTTTAATGAAAGAACTTCTTAAAAAATTTGGAGCCTTTTCAGTGGGTCCGATGGTGGGCGCGTTGCTTGGCTTCATTACGGTGCCATTAATTACATATTTTATTTCTCCTGAAGAATACGGAAGAACCAGCATGTTTACTCTTGCACAAGGTGTGCTTTCTATGCTTATGTATCTAGGGCTTGACCAAGCATTTGTAAGAGAGTTTAACAATGCCAAAGGGCAAATAGATAAGCTTATGATTAATGCGATTACAATTCCTATGATTTGTGTCGCGATTTTGGATGTTTTTGTAGTCCTTAAGGCAGAATTGGTAAGCTTTTTAATGTTTGATACGCAAACAGAGCTTTTTGCAGTATATTGCCTTGCTCTTATGCTTCCTTTTATGATCATCGAGAACTTCTCCTTGCTCAAAATAAGAATGGAAGAGAAGGGGTTGCAATACTCAGCATTTACCATTTTACTAAAGGTTTTCGTACTAGTATTGACAGTATTATTGTTCTTCTTATACGAAAAGAGTTTTAGAAGTGTAGTTTATGCTATGGCATTTGCTGAGATTATAAACGGGACAATTTTGTATTTTATAGCCATTTCACCATTAAAGCTTAGTCTAAAAAATCTGGACAAAGTTTTGTTAAAGAGGATGCTTGCGTTTGGTTTACCACTGGTTCCTGCATCCCTATTAAGCTGGATGCTTACATCAATGGACAAGATTATGCTTCGTACTATGTGCGATTATACGGAGCTGGGCCTTTATACGGCAGCATTCAAAATTGTAGCTATACTTGGAATTATACAGACTTGTTTTACCCTTTTCTGGACGCCAGTGGCATATCGTTGGTACGAAGAAAAGGTTGATAATAAGCAATTTGAACTTGTAAACAAGCTTGTTGCAGTGTTAATGACAGCAATGTGTATGGGATTATTGCTTTTCAAAGATTTGGTGGCCTTAGTTCTTGGAGCAGACTTTAGAACAGCGATATATATATTCCCGTTTATATTGCTTTATCCAATTATGTATACTATGTCAGAAGCAACAGCAGTTGGTATTGGATTCTCTAGAAAGACTCAATACACTATAATCGTTTCTACGGCATCAGGCGTATTGAATATAGTTCTAAACTATTTCTTAATACCATACCTCGGAGGTGTTGGTGCGGCTATTGCGACAGGTACATCATATTTAGTTTTCTTCTGGGTAAGAACATTAATATCAAGAAAACTTTGGTACAAGTTCCCATTAATTGATTACGTAATTTATACAGTTATAATTATAATCAATTGTTTTGTACATACATTCTATGTGGGATATTTCCCATATGTATTATCTTTTATAAGTGCGGTACTAGTGCTTATATATAATGTAAGAAATATCAAAGAAGTAGTAGGAGTTTTCAAAAAGAATATATAGCCAATGAACAGAAATGAAGGAATAGATTTATTAAGAATACTTGCTATGTGTATGGTAGTAATGCTACATACATTAACTGCTTCTGGAATTCTCGCTGAAGAAGCTACAAGTATTTATTACAAGAGCGGCTGGTTTGTTGAAATTATGGCCTTTTGTGCAGTAAACTGCTATGGACTGATTTCGGGATATGTTGCCGGAGACAATATAAATAGTTTAAGGAAACTGAAGAAGACGTGGTTTCTTGCCTTGTTTTATTCTGTTTCATTGACACTTGTATACTTTGCGGTAGTTAAAACCTTTGCAATTAAATCATTGATAAAGGCGTTTTTCCCTGTTATTTTTGATCAGTGGTGGTATTTTACGGCTTTCTTCTGTATGTCCTTGTTTGCACCATACATAAATAAAGTGTTCAGTGATATCGAAGAAAAAGACTGCAGACGCATATTCTGGGCAATTATACTAATTTTTACCGTGTTTTCTTACAGAAATACAAGAATGGTAGTAAGCGCATATTCAGTGCTTTGGATTATATGCCTCTATGTTTTAGGCAAGTGTATTAAGAAGGGGAATATCTTCAAGCACGAAGGAAAACTGCTTTGGTTAGTATTATATGGTGTTTTGGTTTGCTTGACTTGGTTCATAAAGATTTATGCACCTAGTATAAACATAGTGACATATACATCGCCGACTATTCTTTTCTGCGGAATTTCTTTATTATTGGCATTTAAGGGGATAAAACTTCCAAATAAATTTAAGAATATAGTTACAGGGCCTTTGGCTCAAACCAACTTTAGCATTTACTTGATTCATGCACATCCGTTGATGTGGATTATAATCAGTCAGGTAATATTAGCGATAGCTACAATGCTCAAGCAAGGATCAATTATTGTGTTTTGGCTTGGCATAATAGGTATCGTAATCTCAATTTGTTTATTAGCGTCAATTATTGACTATTGTAGAATATATATTTTGAAAGTAATAAAAGGAAGGTAAGTTATGCAATTCAGAGACTTAAAACAACAGTATCAGGTATTAAAGAAAGACATTGATGCAGCTATGGTAGAAGTTGCAACAAATTGTAATTTTATAAGCGGAGCTCAGGTTACTCAGTTAGAAAAAGAACTGGCTGAATATGTTGGTGTTAAACATTGTGTAACTTGCGCAAATGGTACAGACGCTTTATCAATTGCTATGATGGCATGGGGAATCAAAGAAGGAGATGCAGTTTTTGTTCCTGACTTCACATTCTTTGCATCCGGTGAAATCGTATCACACTGTGGAGCAACACCTATTTTTGTTGATGTGGACAAAGATACATTCAACGTTTGCAGTGAATCTTTAGAAACAGCGATCAAGAAAGTTTTAGAAGAAGGAAAGTTAACACCAAAGGTGGTTATTGCCGTTGACCTATTTGGTCTACCTGCAGATTTTGCTAAAGTTAAGGAAGTTGCAGATAAGTATGGCTTGCTTGTTCTTGAAGATGGAGCTCAGGGATTTGGTGGAGAAATCAACGGAAAGAGAGCTTGTAGTTTTGGAGACATTTCCACTACTTCATTCTTCCCAGCTAAACCACTAGGTTGCTACGGCGATGGTGGTGCAGTATTTACAGATAACGATGAACTAGCTGACCTAATGAGATCAATCTGCGTTCACGGCAAAGGTTCAATGAAATATGACAATGTTAGAATCGGCCTTAACTCAAGACTTGATACTATTCAGGCAGCAATCCTATCAATTAAGTTAAAAGCATTTGCAGACTATGAAGTTGCAGATGTTAATAAGGTGGCTGCAAAGTATACAGCTGGCCTTGAGGGTATTGTTAAAACTCCAGTGGTTCCAGAAGGTTTCCTATCAAGCTGGGCGCAGTATACTATTCAGCTGAAGGACAGAGAAACTAGAGATGCACTTCAGGCAGCTCTAAAGGAAAAGGGCATACCAACAATGGTATACTATCCAAAGCCAATGCATACACAAAAGGCTTTTGAACTTGACGAAAATTATGAATTTGATTGCACAAACACAACTGAATTATGTGGCAACGTTCTTTCACTACCTATGCATCCATACTTAAAGGATGAGGACATTGAAGAAGTTGTTACAGCAATCAAGGGGTTTTTAAAATAAACGAAAGAAAAGGATGATATTGTGAGTACACTTAAGACAATAATTCAAGAACATACTTTATATAGGAAGCAGGTAGTTAAACTTGCAAAGTCCGATTTAATCAAAACCTATAGAGGTTCTGCTCTTGGATGGGCATGGGCTATCATCAAGCCTGTAGTTACAATTTTTGTGTTCTGGTTTGCCTTCAGCTTTGGTCTTAGAGCCGGCGGAGATGTGGATGGATATCCGTTCTTCTTGTGGATGATTGCAGGCTTTGTACCATGGTTTTATATGAGTGAAATGATTACAGGTGGAGCGGGATGTATGAGAACAAATAAACATCTTATTACAAAGATGAAGTTCCCTATTTCCGTAATACCTACATTTACAAATATTTCAAAGTTGGTAGTTCATTTGATTCTATTGGTAGCTACAATAGTGATATACTGCTTGTTTGGATATTTCCCTGACATATATTACTTGCAGTTGCCACTATACATTATTTTGATGTTCGTATTCTTTAACTTTTGGGCATTGTTTAGTGGGCTGTTATCTGCAATAAGTAAAGACTTTTTAAATCTAGTAAAGTCATTTACTACGGCCATTTTCTGGATGTCCGGAATTATGTATAATGTTGCAGAAATCAAGTATGAATGGATTAAAGGGATTTTACTTTACAATCCAGTAACGCTAATTGCTAATGGATATCGCCATGTGTTTGTCGATAAAACATGGTTCTTTGAATCTCCCGTTGAGCTTAGAAATTATTTTATAGTGCTTGCACTTATGATTGCACTTGCGTGCTGGGCATACAAGAAGGTTTACAAAGACTTATCTGACGTACTATAGAGAGGAAGAATTATGGCTAATAATGTAATTGTATTTGACCATGTGACAAAAATTTATAAATTGTATAAAAATGATAAATTTAGATTTTTGAGCATGTTTACAAAAAAAATTAAATATAAAGAAAATAGAGCTATAAACGATGTCTCATTTATTGTAAAAAAAGGCGAGAGTGTGGCACTATTTGGAAAGAACGGTGCCGGTAAGTCCACAATTCTTAAGATGATAACAGGAGTTACATTTCCAACATCCGGAGAGATTACTGTAAATGGCAGAGTAAGTGCGTTGCTTGAGCTTACTGCTGGCTTTGATGGAGAGTTCACGGGAAGAGAGAACATTTATCTAAAATGTAATCTTATGGGCATTAATGATGAAGAAATAAAGCTTTTAGAAGACGAAATAATTGATTTCGCAGGGCTTGGTGAGTATATAGATCAGCCGGTAAGAACTTATTCCAGCGGTATGAAAGCTAGACTAGGATTTGCCATAAATGCCAATGTTGAGCCCGAAATTTTGATTGTCGATGAGGCGCTTAGCGTTGGTGATAAGGCGTTTAGAGTAAAGTGTCATAATAAGGTGAAAGAAATTATGAGAGACAAAGAAGTAACCTTCTTATTTGTAACACATTCTGTTGGTACCGCTAAAGCCTTCTGTGATAGAGGCATTGTATTAGAAAAAGGAAAGATTATTTTCGATGGAGAAATCGATAAAGCGATAGAGTTTTACGAAAAGTAAAATTGGGACTCCAAAGAAATGACAGAGGATTTTATGAATAATACCTTAATGAATTTTAATGTTTTTAACCTGGAATGGGATAGAATCTTTCTGAATATTTATATTGAAGCAGATTCTGATCAAGACGCAGACTTTGAGTTAGAACTGTTTGACTTCGTATATAATAAGGGTCACAAAAGTTTAGAAAGAGTTATCGTAGAGAAAAACATAAAATTAGAGAGCGAAAAGATTGACCACAGAATTTATAAGATAACGCTTAATATGTCTTGCGTAGAAGACAGAAGTTTTCTAGATAATGGTAGATGGCGAATCGTATGTAATGTGGCAGGTGAAAGGATATTATGCAAAACGACCACAGCGCTTGCATATAGATTTGAAGAACTATCAAGAATATTTAAGTACAGTGATGGGACATATGCATATAATGTTTCTTTCGATCTTTTCAATATTGATGACAGCAGCTTACTGTTTATAATAGACAGCTATTTTTTGAAGAAAAATAATAAGTGGAAAAAACGAAATTATGTAGAAGAAGCAAAAACTACAGTAGGAAAAATAAAATCGGGATACAAAACT
>JAFYPY010000031.1 GCA_017547345.1 Bacillota bacterium
AAGACACATCAGGCTATGGAAGCATTTATTCACAATTTGAATACAATGCATTCAAGAGCTGGTGCACAGGTTCCTTTTAGTTCAATTAACTATGGTACAGATACTTCTCCAGAAGGAAGACTTGTTATGGAATCAGTATTAAGAGCTACTGAAGAAGGTTTAGGAAACGGTGAAACTCCTATTTTCCCAATCCAGATTTTTAAGGTTAAAGAAGGTGTTTCTTTCAATCCTGAAGATCCTAACTATGATTTGTTCAAAATGGCTTGTAAGGTATCTGCGAAGAGACTATTCCCTAACTTCTCTTTCTTAGATGCACCATTTAACAAACAATATTTGGTAGAAGGCGATCCTGCGACAGAATGTGCATATATGGGATGTAGAACAAGAGTAATCGGTAACTTCCATGATCCATCAAGAGAAGTTGTCAATGGAAGAGGTAACCTAAGCTTTACATCTATTAACCTTCCTAGACTTGCAATTAAAGCAAAGGGCGATCTTGATATGTTCTTCGAAGGTCTTGACCATATGATTGATTTAACTTGCGACCAGCTTTATGATAGATTCAAGATTCAGTCTAGCAAGAAGGTTAGAAACTTCCCGTTCTTAATGGGACAGGGAATCTGGATGGATTCAGAGAAACTTGGACCTGACGATACAATCGAAGAAGTTATTAAACATGGTACATTAACAATCGGATTTATTGGTCTTGCAGAGTGTCTAAAAGCGTTAACAGGAAAGCATCATGGCGAATCCAAGGAGGCTCAGATTCTAGGTCAGGAAATCGTTGGATACATGAGAAAGAGAATGGATGAGAAGGCAAGAAAGTCTGGCTTAAACTGGTCATTGATTGCTACTCCTGCAGAAGGTCTTTCTGGAAGATTCGTTAGAATTGATAGAGAAAGATACGGAAACATTCCGGGCGTAACAGATAGAGAATACTATACAAACAGTTTCCATGTTCCTGTGTACTACCCAATTAATGCTTTTGAAAAATTATCTATCGAAGCTCCATATCATGAGCTTACTAACGGTGGACATATTTCATATATCGAGCTTGATGGTGACCCACTAAAGAACTTAGAAGCTTTTGAAAAGGTTGTAAGATATATGAAGGAAGTCGGAATTGGTTACGGCTCCATTAATCACCCTGTAGATAGAGACCCATGTTGTGGTTATACAGGTATAATTGATAACGAATGTCCTCTTTGTGGAAGAAAAGAAGAAGAAGGGGATGTTGGTTTCGAAAGAATCCGTAGAATCACTGGTTACCTTGTAGGTACAATGGATCACTGGAACAATGCTAAATCCGCAGAAGAAAGAGATAGGGTAAAGCATGATGTTGCATCAGGACTTGAACAATTATAATTCAATAAGAATTGCTGGGGTTGTCCGCGAATCAATCGTGGATGGCCCTGGTTTAAGATTCGCAATATTCTGTCAAGGGTGTCCTCATGGATGCCCGGGATGTCATAATCCAAACACACATGATTTTGGAGGAGGATATGACTGCGAGTTTGATAAGATTATAGCGGCTATTAAAGCTAACCCGCTTCTAGATGGGATTACATTTAGTGGGGGAGAACCTTTCTGCCAAGCTGACGCTTTTTATAGACTTGGATTAGAACTAAAAAAACTAAATCTAAACCTAATGGCATATAGCGGCTATACTTATGAAGAACTGGTTTCCATGAACGATGAAGGAGTCAATAATCTACTGTCAATACTAGACTTATTAGTGGATGGAAGATATATTCAAGAAGAGAGGGATTTGACTCTGTTGTTTAGAGGAAGCAGAAATCAAAGAGTTATAGATATGAATCTTACTCGTCAAAATGGGCAAATTACTTTGTCAGAAAAATATGTATAATTTAAGAAAAAAGTGCTTGAACATAGTATTTTGTTGTGGTATACTATCATTTGTTCGAGTGCGGACAAACGGATTTTTATTTATCGAAGAAATTGCAAAGCATGCTTAATATACTAAGAGGAGGTGCGGTAAATGTCAAGAAAGTGCGAAATTTGTGGTAAGGGACAGACTTCTGGTAACAATGTTTCCCATTCCATGAGACACACAAGAAGAAAATGGAATGCTAATATCCAGACTGTAAGAATCGCTGAAGAAAACGGCACAGTAAGAAGAGCTAACGTATGCACAAAGTGTATCAAGTCAAATAAAGTGAACCGTGCCATCTAATAACTTTTAAGGCGAAGTGAGATACTGTTTTATAAGCAGTATCTTTTTTATTTGCCTAAAAGCACCAGCCCACATAAAACGAGTACTACACCAAGCAAAATAATCCAAGCCTTAGGAGGCAAAAAGAAGGCGCAGACTGTAACTGTTCCAAACACAAGTAGTATAAAACCAATGTCTTTTGTATCTCTATAAAGTTTAAAGCATTTTTTCTTGCGATGATTATTACTCATGATTATTCCTCCCTTATGGTATAATATGAAAATCCATATGATTTTGTGAAAATATATGTTAAAATATATATAAAGAAAAGAAAAGGAGCTAAATGATGTCACTTACAAAAGTTACTAATTTAGGCGCAATTACAATTAATAGCAGTGTTATATCTAAGGAAGTTATTAACGCTGCAATACCTGTTAATGAAAAAATGTTTTTTTCTACAGAAAAGGGCAAACTTTTGGGTGCGCCTAAAAAGGTAGGTCTTGGTGACTTGACTTCCAATATAAAAATTGTGGAAGATGGTGAGAAACTAGACATTAAAATATATATTGTTATGAACTTTGGCTCCAGTATAAAAACAGCTACGGAAACTATTTTGGATAATTTACAAAAATCTCTTTGCGGAATGTTTCCTAGACAAAATATTACTATAACTATAAAAATTGTAGGCGTTAAGTCAAAGAATATTGCGCTACGTGATATTGAGGTAATTAGAGAGTATGAAGCTTCAAGATAAAGTCGACAAAATTAAAGGAGTAGGTGCGAAAAAATCCCAACTTCTAAATAACATGAAGGTTCAAACTGTTGAAGACCTTTTACATCTTTTCCCGCGTAAGTATGAAGATAGGCGAGAAATCCAGTATATTATGGAAGCTCCATTTGATAAAGATGTGCTGGTAAAAGGAAAGGTAATCACTAAACAGTTCAAAGGTAACCCATATAACAAAAAGACACCTCTTAGGATTCTTGTGGAAGATAGTTCTGCAAATCTTGAGGTGCTATTTTTTAATGGAAAATATCTCATGAACTATTTTAATATAGGAAGCGAATATACCTTTTATGGCAAGATTTCATTGAATAATGGAAGAAGGCAGATGGCACATCCTGAATTTCATGTGCTTAATGATAAAGAAGACATTAGGGGAATAATACCGGTATATCCTTTAACGGAAGGTATGACACAAGGAAATCTTCGAAAACTTATTAAAGAAAATATATATCTGGCAGAGGATATAGAGGAATGGCTAAATGATGAAATTGTTTCAAAATACAAGTTGTGTAGCCCTTCATATGCTCTTACTAATGTACATTTTCCTAGTGATATTCGTCAGGTACAAGAAGCAAGATACAGAATGGTATTTGAAGAACTCCTAGTTTTACAGACAGGCTTATTCTATATAAAGAAAGGTATGAACCAAAAGAAAAATGGCGTCATTATTTCAGATGTTCCTATAGGAGAATTTATAGATTGCTTACCTTTTGAGCTCACGAGTGGACAAAAGCGTGTGTGGGATGAAATTCAAGTAGATTTAAGGGCCGGAAAACCTATGAATAGGCTAGTACAAGGAGATGTAGGTTCTGGGAAGACAGTTGTGGCAGAACTTGCTATGTACAAAACTGTAAAAAACGGCTATCAGGCTGTTATGATGGCTCCTACTGAATTATTAGCAAAACAGCATTATAACTCCTTAAAACGTCATTTTGAGCCTTTAGGAATATCGGTAGACTTGCTGTGCAGTAGTCTAAAAGCAAAAGAAAAAAAAGAAGTGTTAGATCGTCTTGAGGCCGGAATAACTAATATTTTGGTGGGAACTCATGCGATTATTCAGCCTAATGTAAAATTCAAATCATTGGGAATAGTAATAACTGACGAACAACACAGATTTGGTGTAAATCAAAGAATACTTCTTGCAGATAAAGGAAAAAACCCAAATGTTTTGGTAATGACTGCAACACCAATTCCTAGGACTTTAGCTGTTATTTTGTATGGCGATTTAGATATCTCAATAATAGATACTATGCCAAAAGGAAGAAAACCCATCAAGACTTTCCTTAGATATGATAATTCGCGTAGTGATATATATGAGTTTGTTAGAAATGAGATAAAAAAGGGCAGACAAGCCTATGTAGTTGCCCCATTGATAGAGGATTCTGAGAGTATTGACTGTCGTTCTGCTGAAGAATTATATGAAGAACTATCTTCTTCATACTCGGATATTAGAGTGGGTCTTGTTCACGGTGCAATGAAACAAGAAGATAAAGATAATGTTATGTCGTCTTTTGCTGATGGAAAAATTGATGTTTTGGTTTCTACTGTCGTAATAGAAGTAGGAATTGATGTAAGCAATGCGACTATTATGGTCATTGAAAATTGTGAGCGATTTGGCCTTGCTCAATTACACCAGCTTAGAGGAAGAGTAGGGAGAGGAAGAGAACAGTCTTATTGTATACTAGTATGTGGTAAAGAAAGTAAAGTTGCAAAACAAAGGAATGATATAATGGTCAGCAGCAACGATGGTTTTGTTATTGCTGAAGAAGATTTGAAACTGCGTGGCCCTGGAGAAATTTTTGGGACAAGACAGCACGGCATTCCAGAACTTTTTATAAGTGATTTAGTAAAACATGTTAATATTTTGGAAGATGTTAAGCAGGTAGCTTCGGACATAATTAAAAAGGATCCAATGCTTTTGGGAGAAGAAAACAGAATACTAAGAGAAAAAGTTAAAAAAATGTTTGGAGATAACATTCAGCTGAGTTTGTAGTTAGTTGAAATTAAAAGGACCTTATAGTATATCTGTAAGGTCCTTTTAGTGAAATTAGATTAAAACTATATCAAATTATAATTCTAATACCAATTATTTTCCGGATAACTGTCTTTCAGCCATTTCGACTAATCTCTTAGTCATATAACCACCAACGTAGCCATTCTGTCTTGCTGTTAAATTACCCTTATCAGTCTGATCGTAGTTTGCTAAACCTAATTCGTTAGCAACTTCTGTCTTTAGACTGTTTAATGCAGGCTTTGCATTCATATTCATCTTATCCTGTAATGACATTTTGTTCACCTCCTATTACAATAATTATTGTTATCAGAAGCAATTTTTATATGTCAGTAAATAATTGGATAACATGGCCCAAGTTGGAAATTATAAAATTTGATTTTATGTTACATATAAGTTAATATGAATATGTGATTAAAACTTTCTTTTGAAAAGGAGATTTAAGATAAAATGAGAATTATTGCCGGCGATTATAAAGGGAGACGTTTAGAAACTCCTATAGGTAATGATGTTAGACCAACAACAGACAAAGTAAAAGAAGCTTTATTTAGCATCATTTCGCCTTATATTGGAGGGAGTATAGTTGTTGATTTGTTTTCCGGTACAGGAAACCTAGGACTTGAAGCTCTATCTAGAGGTGCAGATAAATGTTATTTTTGCGATAATTCAAGAACTAGTGTTGGAATTATAAAGAGAAATATTAAGTACTGCAACGCAGAGGAATACTCGGTGGTTTATGCCGGTGATTTTAGACAATCTCTTCAAAAAATTAGAGATAAGGTTGATGTATTTATTTTAGACCCACCATATGAGGCAGGATATTATGAGGAAGCTTTTGCTATCATCAAGGAACTTGACCTACTGGCAGAGGATGGAATAATAGTGGCAGAACACAGGTCAAATTTAGAGCTTCCGGATGAACTTTGCGGCTTTGAAAAGTTTAAGGAACGTAAGTATAGTCACATAGTTTTAAGTATTTACGGCTAGTAATTCCTGTGATAAAATATATGCTATAGTAATTTGGAGGCAAAGTTATGAAAACTAAAGCATTATATGCTGGCTCCTTTGACCCATTGACATTAGGACATCTTGATATAATTGAGAGAGCAGCTAATATCTTTGACGAAGTGGTAATTGGGGTTGTAGTAAATTTAGAAAAGAAAACAATGTTTTCTTTCGAAGAACGAATGGATATGATTAAAGAGGCTACTAGCCATTTAGATAATGTATCGACGGATATGTGTGATGGATTATTAGCTGATTTTGTTAATAAGAATCAGTTTAATGTTGTAGTAAGGGGGCTTCGTAATGTGAGCGACTTCGATAACGAACAATCGATGGCTCAGCTTCACCAGCACCTATACAACGATAAGACTGAAACCGTCTTTTTAATTTCTGATGCCAAGTATGCTTTTATTAGCTCCACTATGGCAAAACAAGTTATTGGCTTAGGTGGTAACGGAGAGAATCTTGTCCCACCTTGTGTATTAAATAGAATGAAAGGGAGATTAGACAAGTAATGGAAGATACAATGAAAGTTTTAAAATTATTAGAAGAATTAGAAGATATTGTCGACGAAGCAACAGGTCTGCCGTTATCAAATAAGATTATGCTAGATGCTGAAGTTATTTTCCAGATTGTGAGAGAAATTAGACTTGCTCTCCCTGATGATGTTCAGCAAGCAAAGTGGATTAGTGATGAAAGAGATCGTATCATTGAAGAAGCAAAGGCTGAATACGAACGTATTATAAAAGAAGCTAAGAAGCAGGCTGATTACCTAGTTGAGACAGACGATATTACTTTAAGAGCTACAAAACTTGCAAGTGAAATTAAGCAGGATGCTGAAACTCATGCACGTGTTATGAGAATGAGAACTTATGACTACGTGGACAAGATGTTATATGATATGCAGGGTAAGATGGATGAGCTAAATATGAAGTATTTTGGCGAGATGTATACTAACCTTGAGAACACATTTGCTTCTATAAACGAAATCTTGGCGGCTAATAGAGATGAAATGAAGAAACTTGCCTACAAGACTCAAAATGAAGTTCAGTCTGTAACTTTACCAGAAAATGAATAGAAACTAAAATCACAACCCAAGGAGTACTCATTCTTCTTGGGTTTTTAATATGAAATGCATTAAATAATGAGATATAGAATACAATTTAATATGAAAGATATTAGAGGTAACACAATAGTCGTGGCATTGGCAGGCGTATTTATCATGTTAATGGTGATTTTTCCGAATATTACGGAACAGGGGACAAAAACTGCAATTATTTTGTGGGCAAATTCAATAGTGCCCGTTTTACTGCCGTTTTTTATATTTTCAGAATTTATTAAAGAGACGGGTGACTTAAGTAAGTTATCACCTAAAGTATATCCTTTTGTAATCGCTTTTCTTTCAGGATATCCTATGGGTGCAAAAGTTGTTGGGGACTATATAAAAGATAATAAACTTACTCTTAACCAAGGAAAGTGGGTATTAAGTTATTCTCTTGTGACAGGACCTGCATTTATAATTTTTACGGTAGGAAGCTTTATTGGAAGCACAAAAGCTGCTTTTGTTGTGGCTATTTCTCATTATTTGTCTGCATTTTTGAACAATAGTTTTTACTATACAAGCGATGGTTGTTTGAAGCATAAAAATGATAATAAAATGAAAACTGACTATATGGAGAATTTTAGTATTGCTATTGGAAAAGGCTTCAAGGCTATGGCTACAATTCTTACTTATCTGATGTTTTTTCTAATTGGCATAAACATAATAGAATATTTGGGTCTTTTTAGCCTAGTAAATAATCAAGTTGTGAGTTCTTTTATAAAAGGTATTTTTGAGATGACAATTGGTATTAACCTTGTTGGTATGTGCGATATAAGTATTAAATTAAAAACAATACTTGCATCTGTTTTAGTTTCTTTTGGAGGACTTTCTGTGATAGGGCAGTCTTTATCTATGGTAAAAAATACAGGACTGAGCATTAAAGACATTTTAGAAATTAAATTTACTCACTCTTTGATATCGGGAATTATAGCTACACTATTGGTAAATAATGTGGTAATATAAAACTATGAAGATGAAAAGTGTAGGAATAATAGCTGAATACAATCCTTTCCACAATGGGCATTTATATCATATGAAGAAGTCTAAAGAAGTTTCGGATGCAGATGTTACAATAGTTGCCATGAGTGGCAATTTTGTTCAAAGGGGACAAGTTGCTATAGCTGACAAATGGAGCAGAGCAGCAGTTGCAGTCAAAAGCGGTGCAGACTTAGTGGTAGAGATTCCTGTGATATTTGCGTGCAATTCTGCTCCTTACTTTGCAAAGGCTGGAGTAAAAATACTGGAGTCTTTGGGCGCAGATTATATATCTTTCGGCAGCGAGACTGGAAATATAGAAAAAATAATGGGTATTTCCGAGGAAATAAAGCAATATCATTGGGAAATAGAAACATATATAACTTCATCAGTTAGAAAAGGGCTTACTTACCCAAGAGCAAGAGAAGAAGCGATAAGACGCATATTAGGAGATGAGGCTGCTGAACTTCTTAATAGCCCTAATAACATTTTGGCTTTAGAATATTTGAAAAACATGAGGAAGGCAGAACCTATTGCTATTAAAAGGGAGGGGCCAGGATATAATGATTTAGATTTATATAAAAATCTTGCTTCAGCAACGGCTATAAGATATTTGCTAGATGAAAGAAAAGATGTTTCTGCTTTTATCCCTAGGGTTTCTGCTACAATGCTTTCTAAAAACCCTAGACCTGTGGAAGATCTCATTTTTAAGATGATTTGCCAAAAGGTCCTTATAACCAAAGCCGAAAAACTGGACAAAGCATGTGCCGGAGGGGAAGGCTTAGGAAACAAAATTAAAAATTCCATTAGAATGGTCAATTCTTATTCTGAGCTTATAGATGAGCTAAAGTCAAAACGATATACTAGAACAAGAATTGAACGATTCTTAATGCATATATTATTAGAAATTGAGTCACCTGAACTCATGAATAACTATATTAGAATCCTTGGATTCAACAAAAAAGGAAGTGAATATCTCAAATATGTAAAAAATAACAAAATTAACAAGCTTCCTATAATTACCAACATTAACAAAGAACTTGACGAATATCCCGAAATAGAGAAGACAGTATCAAAGGATATATTGGCAATGGATTTGTATAATATCTTTACTGACAGAGATTTATACAGACATTCGGATTTTGTAGCAAAGCCTTATGTTGGGAAATAAGTTTATAATTATGACATAGAGAGCATCATATCGATGCTCTTTTTTGCTTTGAGTCGCATTTCTTCGG
>JAFYPY010000005.1 GCA_017547345.1 Bacillota bacterium
ACCATATATAGTGTGAAATAAAAATACTTTTATTAAAAAAGTTGCCTAGCTGACCTGGTCTTTGACCCCACACTTGCCTTTACCCGCTTTGCGGAGGACTTACTTCTAAGGTACGCCATGATCACTGCCCGATCTCTTGCGCGACAGCTTACGTGGATCCTTTTGCCCGCACCTGGCTTGGATTTGCAACCACAGACCTAAGCAACTTTTTTATTCTACCATCAAATGATTCTTATTTCCAGCAAAAAGTAACGAGATATAATATATTTTTTCGGGTTTTTTCTCCTTTTGGACATTATTCAATGCATATGCACAAGCCTTTGAAGTTGCCCCCGTAGTATAGATGTCATCTAACAACAGAATCTTTTTGCCGGCTGTATATGAGTCCTTTCCAACATCAATAGAAAAAGCCTCTTTCATATTTAACATTCGTTGTTCTTTAGATAGGGCTCTTTGCGCGTCAGTATTTTTGTTTCTGAGCAGTATGTCCGTTCTGACAGGTATACCCGTTTTTTTACCAAAATACGTGGCAATTTTCTCACTTTGATTAAATCCACGTGTTTTCATTCTTTCCTTGTGAAGTGGTACAGGTATTATCATATCAGCCATCAATAACGGAGAACCTTTTTCTTCCATCGCTTGCTTAAAAATAGCATCATACATTATGTCGGCGATATCTCTAGCGATATAAGTTCTTCTATCGTACTTCAAATTGAATATTAATCTTCTCTCGTAAACTCCATATCCCATTGCCGCCATTGAGTAATCCAATTCATTATCAATTACCATACTCTCAAAATTCATATGTTTTATGCAATGATCACACAAACCATACTTCCTACTTTTGTTGATATACTTTCCGCAAACAGCACAATATATGTTTTTTGGAAAAAGAATATCCCACAAGTCTTCCCCTTTCATAAATCCCCCTATGTGTTATATACATTTAGATGCTATCGTAAACTTGGCAAATCCTTGCCTTTAATCCCGAATTACGCCTTGACATTTGTATATTATCTACCATAGCATTCAGGTAATCTTTTTTCCCTACTATGATTACCCTCTCTTGCGCCCTTGTTATTGCGGTATATATTAAATTACGCGTTGCCAAAGCAGGCGGAAACCAACTCATTGGAATAATGACAACGGGGAATTCACTTCCCTGACTCTTATGAATAGTAACTGCATATGCAAGTTCTATTTCGTCGAGTTGCACATAAGGGTATTCCACCCATCTGTCATCATCGTAAGATACAACTAGCTTCTTCTCTTCAGTATATACTGCTTGAATGGTACCAGTCTCCCCATTAAATACTCCTTTTCCCACGCTCCCATCTCTTCTCACAAATTCCAATCGATAGTTATTTTTTATCTGCATCACTCTGTCACCACATCTAAAGATATTATCCCCAAATTTTATTTCCTGTTTTTGCTCCCCTTCAGGATTGAATATTTTTTGAAGATAAACATTCAGATTGTGACTTCCTAGCAATCCTTTCTTCATAGGAGTCAGAACCTGTATTTGAGACAAATCAAAGTTTGCTGCCATTTTCGTAATTTTTTCTACTATGTCTTGCTGTTTTTCTGCTTCGACGAGGACAAAATCATTAGCAAATTCCGGATATTCACCCTTGTTTATCCTATGGGCATTTGAAATAATATTACTTTCGTTACTTTGTCTAAAGACTTCTGTAAGCTTTGATGTAAAAATATACCCACTGTTAATGCAGTCGCTAAGCACATTGCCTGCGCCCACTGAAGGAAGTTGGTCGGCATCTCCTACAAATATCATCCTGCAATCATCCTTCACAGCCCTACATAAAGCTCCCATAAGCATCAAATCCATCATAGATGTTTCATCTATTATAATTGCATCATAGTCTAATTGATTCTGCTGGTTTTTACCAAAAACCATTTCTTTCAGTTCCTCATCATAGTAATAATCTAGGAGTCTATGTACAGTTATTGCTGGCTTTCCTGTTGTCTCTGCGATTCGTTTTGCGGCTCTTCCTGTAGGGCTAGCAACGGCAACCTTCAGATTTCCGGATTCCAGAATATGGATCAGCGTTCTTATTATTGTTGTTTTGCCTGTCCCAGGGCCTCCAGTTATGATGGATAAACTATGCTGTATAGAATTTTTTATAGCATCCCTTTGATTGCTAGAAAGTATAATGTTTTTTTCAGCCTCTGCTTTTCTAATGATGGCATCAATATCGGCAAAAGTAGTTTTCGGCGTATAAGAAACCATCTGTATTAGCTTACTGACAATTTGACACTCTACCTTATAATATCCATAAAAGTACAACACTTCTACACCGTCTACCACGCTAAGCTGCAAATCCCCACTCAATGCCATATCTTCCATAACATCTTCAATAGCTTCGCTACTAAGGTCTAGATGTTCTGCCATTTGCGTGCAAAATTCTCTTGCGGGTACAAAAGTATGTCCGTTACTTATATATGCCGCAAGCCCATGCTTAATGGCCGCCTGTATTCTATAAAAGCTATTTTTTTCAACGCCAACAGCAGATGCAACTTCATCTACCTTGGCAAATCTCATAGATGGAAATTCTTCCAAAAGCCAATATGGATTATCCTCCGTCAATGCGATGGCTGCATCCCCCACTAATGCGTATATTTTAATAATGTAATAGTTTGATAAGCCTAATTTGCGTAAAAACAAGGTCACCTCTTGGGTGACCTGGCTTATTTTTGTTATGTTATTTTGCAAAATGAATTCCTCTAAACCAAGCTAAAATTTTGTGCTTGCTGTATGTTCTTGCTAATTCTAATAAACTGTCTCTTGTATTTTTTCTTGGGTGCATATGACATTCTTCAACAAGCATCTTTAATAGACCTTCTGCTTTTTCAGGAGTACAAATTCCTGCTTCAACTAAATCATTTGCATCAATGAAAAGGTCTTCAACAAAGATTGGTTCTCTATACTTTTTGATATCTTCAAGTAGGTATAGTTTACTCATAATCTTAGTATCAGAGAAGTATTCGAAAATGATTCTCTGTGCCTTTTCTAAGTTGGCAAGATACTCATATCTCTCCCAGCCTCTTTCATAGATGAACTTCTTAAGAGCAGGTGCTGTCGCAGTAAAGTAAAGCTTCGCCATATCAGTTACTGCATCTATTAGATGCTGTTTTGTCTTTTCATCATAGTTAAGTCTTTCGATGGCAGGTTTTGATCTTTTTTTGTCAATACACGCATAGAAAAGACCTAATCTTCTTTCTGTTACAGGCTGTGTTTTATCGATGTTCTGGCTTAATACCATTAAGTCCTGTCTTTCTCTCTTAGTTAACTTTGTCAAAATATCAGGGCCTAAAATAGTCGCTACAAGTCCTGTGTCAAGAAGCATATTAAGACCTTTGCCCGCTGCATCACCTGTCATTAGCATCTTAAATTCTTCTCTAACCTTGTTAGGAGAAGCTTTTTCTAGTAATTCATGGTTTTGAACAATGGCATCATAAGCTCCTTTGTGTAAATCAAAGTCTAGTTCTGCACAAAGTCTAATTGCCTTAATCATTTTGATTGGGTCTTCCTTAAACAGCTTGTCTGCATCACCGACTGTCTTGATTAGCTTCTTTCTTATATCTTCTTTGCCATCGAAGGAGTCAGCCAAAGTAGTATGATTCTCTGCGATTGCATTGATAGTAAAATCTCTATTAGCTAAGTCATCTTCAATAGTTTCAGCACGTGATGAATCAACTAAAAGACCATTGCTGTATTTTGTATCTTTTCTGAAAGATGCCACATCTACGATAACGCCTACTTCTACGATTTCGCCTTCTACCTTTGCTTCTTCTATGTATTCAAGACGAATCACTCCAAACTTTTCGCTAAACACTTCAGCTTCTGGGAAAACGGTTTTTAATTCTTCTAATCCCGCGTTAGTAGTTACGTCCCAACCAAAAGGCTTTCTTCCTAAGATTGAGTCTCTAACACATTCGCCTACTACGTATGCTTCAAAGCCCGCATCTTGCAGTCTTGTCATTACTTTTCCTACTTCTTTAGGTAATCTTACTAACATTCTTCTATATCTCCTTCAATGGGTTTATAAAGTTTTCTATTTTCTAGGGTCCATACACGATCGCTGAATTCACCAGGCTTTGTAGCCTCAAGTGCCGCGTACATGTCAAACATTCTTGCATCAAGTACATCTAAATAATGAAGAAGTTCAGCCTCTGGGAATAATGGTTTCTTCGGGCTTCCAAACTCCGGTTCATAATGATGTGATAAAATCATATGCTCAAGCATAATAGCCTTTTCTCTAGGGATTCCTAGCTCCAAAGTCATCTTATCGATGGATTTAATGCCCTGTATAATGTGACCTAGCATTTGGCCTTCAAAGGAATAACCAGTCGCTATTCCGTCTGTACCGGATTCAATCTCATTGAGTTTTTCCATATCATGAATAATGACACCTGTAATCACAAGGTCTTTGTTTAGATTTGTATAAACTTGGCAAATCTTTTGTCCAGTCATTACCATACGCTTCATGTGGTATAATAACCCGCCAAGCATAGCATGATGATTCTTTTGTGCTGCAGGATAA
This sequence comes from Bacillota bacterium, assembly GCA_017547345.1. The sequence goes on from JAFYPY010000005.1 coordinate 4,563, forward strand.
TAGAGAAGTTTATCCTTATTGTCCTCAAGAATCATTGTAGCAAGCTTCTTTAGGTCTTCATCTTCCATCTCCATAGCAGCGCCAAATATGTAGTCAAACATATCCTCTGGCTCTTCCGGAGCCGCCTTAACAAAGTCGGTCATTTGAATTTGATCTTGCTCGTTTGCAACCCTTATACGTTGTACCTTAATCTGCAATTGGCCTGCCCATTCTGTTACAACGCCCTTTATCTTCACTATTGTTTTATCTTCAATGGCATTAAGTGTAGGGTATTCTGAATCGCTGACATCCCACTTTTTGCCGGTAATATCGCCTGTCTTATCAGATAGCATAACGTCCAAGTATTGCTTACCATTGGCCCCTGTCTTTATGGCAATTGTCTTGGCCATAAAAAACTCTATTATCTCTTGATCTTTCTCAAGGTCTTTAATATAAATCTCTTTCATACTTCCCTTTCTTCGATTTGTGCCCTTATTTGCACAATAATCCCATATATTATACAACAAAAGTCCTCAAGTAGCAAGAATTTCAATAGTTTAGTTTCAGCAAAGGAATAAGTCTATTATCCTATCGATATCTTTAGCACTTTTAATATCTTCTTCATAAGTGCAAATAAGATTCTTGTGCTGAACAAACCCGCATTTACGATATTCTTCTATTTTTTCT
>JAFYPY010000032.1 GCA_017547345.1 Bacillota bacterium
GAAGATTAATCCTAAAGCGAAGACGAATTATCTTAAAAAATTATTAAAGAAAAACCCTAATCTCTAATGATTAGGGTTTTCGTATTTTTTGCCTTGCCATGTATTTCGAAGATTAAGCTGTTCATCTATTCTGTTCAATATAGTTCTTTTATTGAAACTCCAAGGTGGACTGATTAGTATTGGCCTTGGGGCATCTCCTGTAAGTCTATGAATTGTTACAGTAGGTGGGATTATTTCAAGACATCTTACAACTAAATCAACATAATCATCTAAAGCATTAAAAGGCTGATAGTCGCCGTGAGTTTTTCCCATTGCAGAGCCTTTTACTATATTCAAAAGATGAAGTTTCATTCCAAATAGGTTAGGGATAGAAGAAACATATCTAACCGATTGGAGCATCATTTCTTCTGTTTCTCCTGGAAGACCAAGAATGAGATGAACTACAAACTTTATATTTCTTTTATTTAACTCACGTACTGCATTATCAAAAGTTTCTAAATTATAGCATCGGTTAAATTCTTCTGCAGTTTTATCGTGGATTGTTTGAAGTCCAATTTCTAGCCATAGGGAGTGAGTGCTGTTAATTTCCGAAAGAAGATCTAATACTTCTTCGGATAAACAGTCTGGACGTGTTCCTATAACTAAACCTTCAATCTTAGGGTTATCTAGTATTGCGTAATATTTTTTACGCAATTCTTCGCAGGGAGCATAAGTATTAGTATGATTTTGAAAATATCCCAAATACTTAGCATTAGGCCACTTATCAGACAATAACTTTATTTGATCTTCTATGTCTGAAGCGAATTCACCACTGCCGGAGTCTGAACAAAAAGTACAGCCCCCGTAGCCCTTTGAACCATCCCTATTAGGGCAAGTAAAGCCACCATCGATAGCTAGTTTTATGGTCTTTTTGCCGAAGTTTTCCTTGAGCCAAGCGCTTGCTTGGTAGAATCTTTTTTCGCCGAAATGTGTTGGTTTTTCAAGGTTAAAAATTTCTTTCATCTTATGTTAAATCCTTTAATTTATTAAGTCTGTATGTTATAATATAATGATATCAAATCGGGACTTTTTAGACAAGTCCGTTAATGAGGAAAGAAGAAATAGAATGGAAAAAAAGGCTCATTCATTGCAACAAGTTTGCAAGGAAAATAATGCAGACACAATTTTAGAAAATGCTGTAGATACAGAGAAAACTAAAAACAGATTGTTGCTTCATTCATGTTGTGGCCCATGTAGCACGGCATGTATAGAGAGAGCTTTACCTGATTATAAGGTTTCAATTTTTTTCTATAATCCATGTATAACGGATAGAGAAGAGTACGAAAAGCGAAAAGAATCTCAGATAAGGTTTTTAAGTGCTTTTAATGAAACACTTCTTGAGGAGGATAGGGTGGAATTCATTGAAGGTGAATATTTACCAGAAGAATTCTTTGAGGTTGCAGCGGAATATGCCGATGAACCTGAGGGAGGATTACGATGCACTGAATGTTTTAAGCTTAGACTTGAAAGAACAGCTCAAGCGGCCTTACGAATGGGATATGGAATTTTCGGAACGACATTAACAGTGAGTCCACATAAGAATTACAATTTAATATCCGCTATTGGATGTGAATTAGGAAACAAATATGGCCTGGAGTTTTTAGATATAGACTTCAAGAAAAAGGCTGGTTTCCAAAGAAGCATTCAGCTGTCAAAGGAGTATGATCTTTACCGACAGAATTATTGCGGATGTGAATTTTCAAAATATTTTTTAGAGGAGAAAAAATAAAAATGGAGAATCTAATTTTACCTAAAGATTACGATGCTGTTATTGACTTAATGGAAAGTCAGAGAGCGATTAAAAAAATTAAAGACTATTTCCAGCAGGAACTTGCATATGGACTTAACCTTCGCCGTGTATCTGCACCTTTATTCGTAGATCCAAAGACTGGTCTTAACGATAACCTAAACGGTGTTGAAAGAAGAGTAACTTTTACATTAAAGGGAATCGATGAGCTAGAAGTTGAAGTTGTTCAGTCACTTGCAAAATGGAAGAGAATGGCTCTTGGTAGATACGGAATCCAACCAGGCCATGGTATTTACACAGATATGAACGCTATTAGAAGAGATGAAGATTTAGATAACCTTCACTCTGTGTATGTTGACCAGTGGGACTGGGAAAAGGTAATCACTAAGGAACAGAGAACAGAAGAATACTTAAGGGAAGTTGTTACTACTATTTACAATGCTGTGAAGAATTTAGGTGACTATGTAAACAGACTTTATAGAGGCATTCAGACAGAACTTCCTAACGAAATCTTCTTCGTTACAACTCAGGAGCTAGAAGACATGTATCCTGACTTAACTGGTAAGGAAAGAGAAGATGCGATTACAAAGGAAAAGGGCGCTGTATTCATCATGAAGATTGGTGGAAGACTTGCTTCAGGCGAGAAGCATGATGGTCGTTCCCCTGACTACGATGACTGGGAATTAAACGGCGATATCATCCTTTGGAATGAAATTTTAGATAGAGCTTTTGAAATCTCCTCAATGGGTATTAGAGTAGATGCAGAGGCAATGATGAGACAGCTTAAGGAAGCAGGCTGCGAAGATAGGGCAGAGCTTACATACCAGAAGGCTGTATTAGAAGATAGATTACCATACACAATCGGTGGTGGTATTGGACAGAGCAGACTATGTATGTTCTTCCTAAGAAAGGCTCATATCGGTGAAGTTCAAGCTTCTGTATGGCCACAGGAAATGATTGATATCTGTGAAGAAAACAATATTCATTTACTATAAGGAAAAATATGAAGTATATCAATGTGGTTGTTGACAACAAAAGTAAATATACTGACGGGTTTTACACCTACAAGTCTGAATTAGAAGTTTCAGTAGGCGACTTGGTAGCCCTTCCTTTTGGCACAAGCAATAAGGAAAAGACAGGCATAGTATGTGGCTTTGTAGAAACTTTAGATTTTGATGAAGAAAAAGTTAAGACCATATTGAGCATCAAAGAAAAAGGATTTCTTTCTGAAGAGATTATCAAGACTGCCCTCTGGATGAAGCAAAGATATGGTATCAAGTATTATGATGCCTTAAGATGTTTCATAGCAAATGGGAAACCTCCAAAAGAGGGCAAGGAAAAAGAACCTTACAAAAATATTAAGGGAAGATATAAGAAACCTGATAGATTAACAGATGAACAGCAATTTGCGGTAGACCAGATAAACCACTCTATTGAAAATGGCAAGCAAGACAGTTTTTTAATTCACGGAGTAACATCTAGTGGTAAGACTCAAGTTTATATGGAGGCAATTGAAAGAACTTTGCATATGGGCAAATCCGCCGTAATGCTTGTTCCTGAAATTTCATTAACAAAACAAGTTATTGAAGTCTTTGTAGGCAGATTTGGCAAAGAAAAAATTGCTGTCATGCACAGTAAACTTACCCCAAGAGAGCGGTATGATGAGTGGAAGCGAATAAAAGACGGTAAAGCGAAGATTGTTATTGGAGCAAGACTTGGGGTGTTTGCACCGCTAGAAGACATTGGCCTTATAATCATGGACGAGGAACATGAGTCCAGCTACAAAGCGGATATGACACCAAAATACGAAACAGTAGATATTGCTCTTAAACGTTTAGGTTATTACAAAGGTGTCCTTATCCTTGGAAGTGCGACGCCATCAGTTGTTTCATATAAACGCGCACAGCAAGGAATATATAAGCTTATAAAATTAAAGGAAAGATACAACAAAACCCCGCTACCGAGCGTTGAAATTGTAGACATGAGAGAAGAATTAAAAGACGGTAATTTGACCATCTTTAGTCGCGGTCTGTATGATCAAATGGCAAGGGAACTAGTAGAAGAAAGGCAAGTTATACTTCTTCAAAACAGAAGAGGATACTCGAATTTTGTGTCTTGCAGAGAATGCGGAGTGGTAATGAAATGTCCGGAATGTGGTATTTCTTTAACATATCACAAATCCAAAAATGGATTGATGTGTCACTATTGTGGCAGGACATATCCTATGCCCAAGGCTTGTCCTGAATGCAATAGTCGTTATATCAAACATTTTGGCATTGGCACCGAGCAGGTAGAGGAGGCTGTTAAGGAATATTTTCCGGATGTTACTACGGATAGACTAGATATAGATGCACTCAAGAATAGAAGAGATCTTGATCGTATTTTGAGTGATTTTACTACAGGTAAGACAAAAGTTTTGATAGGAACACAGCTTGTTGCTAAAGGACTAGACTTTACAAACGTAGGGTTAGTTGGAATTATTGCAGCTGATGTAAGTCTAAATATTCCTGATTATAGGTCTAGCGAGAGGACTTTTCAGCTCATTACTCAAGCTGCAGGACGAGCAGGGAGAGGAAACAGGCAAGGCAAGGTTATTATTCAAAGTTATGAGCCACGAAATTATGCAATAATGCAGGCTGCTGCTCACAATTATGC
>JAFYPY010000033.1 GCA_017547345.1 Bacillota bacterium
ATGGAACGCAGTAGTAAATCCTGTAATGGGATACATAGCGGACAAAGTACAGACTAGATTTGGAAGAAGACGTCCAATGATGCTAGCATTCTCATTGCCTCTAGCAATAGGAATGTTTTTGGTGTTTACAAACGTTGAACTTCCTGCGAACATCAAGCCCATATATTATGGCTTTTTAGTAATGCTATATTGGACAGGTTATACAGGATTCTTCGTTCCCTACCTTGCACTAGGTGCAGATTATACGACGGATTATGATGACAGAACAGTCTTAAGATTATTCGGGTCATTTTTTAACATGCTAGGAGCGACTCTGTCCATGGTTATGCCAACTATGATTGTAGAATTCCTAGAAGGTCTTGGCATGACAAGTGAAAATGCTTGGTCTAAAACGGCCTTATTGCTTGGCGTAATTGCCGCAGTAACGATAGTGATAACAGTTGTGGCTGCAAAAAATAAGGACCTGCCTTGTGAAAAGCACGAAAAGCAAGAGATACATATTACTAGGGAAATTTTAAATATTTTCAAGGGATATGGCGAAGTGGCGTTGCTTGAACCGATGAAGTATCTCATAGTTGCCAGTCTCTGCTCCCTTGTGACATATACCATGATTATGTCAGACATGGTTTATCTGTTTACATATAACCTTGGCCTTGATGCGGGGGAAATATCTGCATGTTTATTAGCTAGAACTATTCTAGGTGGAGTTCTGATTCCAATAGTAGGGAAAATCGTACTAAGAACGGACAAGAGAGAAACTCTTATTGGCTTCTACTTATTCGGGATGGCCGGCATGATTTTAATTAAGTTCATTGGTATAGTAGGATTTAGCGGCCTATGCGCTTATATTTTCTTTGCTACAATTTGTACAACTGTTTACTGGCAGATTATGCCTAGCGTGTTCTATGACATGTGCGAATATGACAAGGTTACTACCGGCAAAAACAGAACTGCCACAATCGTATCTTTCCAAGGGCTTGTAGAAGCTCTGGCCGTTGGTATCGGCGGACAGGTATTAGGCTGGATTTTAGAATGGGCAGGCTTTAGCGGCGAAGCTAAAGTACAAAGCGAATTTGCTATGACCTGGATCGAAAATTCTGGGACTATTATTCCGATTATTTTCCTTGCAATCGCAGCGGTAGCTTTATATAAATATCCAATAAATAAAAAAGTATATAACCAACTAATTAATGTTAGGAAGGAAGATTAATAGATGAATCTAAAAGATTTGAAAATAGGCGAAAGCGCTATAGTAACGGAAGTTGGAGGAGAAGGCTCTCTTAGACAGCATTTCCTAGACATGGGTGTAATTCCCGGTGCAGAAGTAACTCTAGTAAAATACGCACCGATGGGAGACCCAATGGAACTTCTGATTCACGGATACACACTTACTTTGCGTCTTGATGATGCGAAGAAAATCGGAATTGATCCAGAGTCCGTTTCACTAGAAAAACAGCACAAAGTAGCAGTTAGAAATAAGGTACACGACTCGGATCACCCGGGATTTGGTGAAGAAGGCAGATACCACGTGAAAGCTGATGAGAATCCGCTTCCAAAGGGAACTACTCTTACTTTTGCCCTTGCTGGTAACCAAAACTGCGGCAAGACAACTCTGTTTAATGAGCTAACAGGATCAAAACAGCATGTAGGTAATTTCCCTGGCGTAACTGTCGATAAGAAGAGTGGCTCTATCAAGGGAAATCCAGAAACAATGGTAACTGACCTACCGGGAATTTATTCACTTTCCCCTTACAGTGCAGAAGAAATCGTTTCTAGACAATTCATCCTAGACGAAAAACCAAAGGGAATTATCAATATCGTCGATGCTACAAATATCGAAAGAAACTTGTACTTAACTATGCAACTCATGGAACTTGATGTTCCAATGGTTCTTGCCTTAAACATGATGGACGAGGTTAGAGGTAACGGTGGTTCCATCGACATCAACGAGATGGAGGCTATGCTTGGTATTCCGGTAGTTCCTATCGTTGCATCAAAGGGCGAAGGTATCGAAGAGCTTGTGGGACATGCACTTCACATCGCTCAGTATCAGGAAAGACCTGGTAGAACTGACTTCTGTGACAAAGACGCTCATGGGGGCGCATTACATAGATGTCTTCACGGCATTATGCACTTAATCGAAGACCATGCTGTTGAAGCAGGAATTCCTGTCAGATTCGCAGCAGGTAAGCTAGTTGAGGGCGATGAAATGACGCTAAAGGCTCTTAACTTAAGCAAGAACGAGCAGGAAATGATTGAGCATATCATCGAGCAGATGGAAGAAGAAAGAGGTCTTGATAAGGCAGCAGCTATGGCTGATATGAGATTTGCATTTATCAAGAAGCTTTGCGAAGCAACTGTTGTTAAACCAAAGGAAAGCAAGGAGCAGGAAAGAAGCCATAATATCGACAAGATTCTTACTGGAAAATACACTGCAATCCCTGCGTTTATTGGCATTATGGCTATGGTTTTCTGGTTAACATTCAATGTGATCGGTGCATGGCTACAGGGCATGCTAGAAGGTGCAATCGAGGGGCTAACTGTGGCCGTTGACGGATGGCTTACAGCCTTTGATGTAAATCCAGTGCTTCATTCACTAGTCATAGACGGAATCTTCGGCGGTGTGGGAAGCGTACTAAGCTTCGTTCCAATCATCGTAGTTCTATTCTTCTTTTTGTCACTACTTGAAGACAGTGGATACATGGCGAGAGTTGCCTTTGTGATGGATAAGCTTCTGAGAAAAATCGGTTTGTCTGGAAGAAGTATAGTTCCTATGTTAATTGGATTTGGTTGTACAGTGCCAGGGGTAATGGCAAGCAGAACCCTTCCTTCAGCTAGAGACCGTAAGATGACAATCATGCTTACTCCGTTTATGAGCTGTACGGCTAAATTGCCGATTTACGGATTCTTCACAGCGGCTTTCTTCCCTGGAAAAGGCGCGATAATCATGATTGCTCTATACTTTACAGGAATCGTCGTTGGTATCTTAGTAGCCTTATTATCAAGAGGACTCATGTTTAAAGGTGAAGCAGTTCCATTTGTAATGGAACTTCCAAACTATAGAATGCCTGGAACAAAAAATGTAGCTCACTTACTTTGGGACAAGGCGAAAGACTTCCTTCAGAGAGCATTCACTGTTATCTTCATCGCTTCAATCGTGGTTTGGTTCCTACAGACATTTGATTTTGGCTTAAATGTAGTAGAAGATTCACAAACAAGCATGTTAGCAGTAGTTGCAGGTATCATGGCACCAATCTTTGCACCGCTTGGATTTGGCGACTGGAGAATCGTTACTGCATTAATCGCAGGCTTTATGGCAAAGGAAAGCGTTGTTTCAACATTAACAGTATTAACAGCAGGAAACGTACTGGCTCTAATCACACCTCTTGGCGCGTTAGCGTTACTGGTTTTCTGCTTGTTATATACACCTTGCGTTGCAGCAGTTGCTGCTATCAAGAGAGAACTTGGTGGTGGCTGGGCAGTAGGAATTGTCATTGGACAGTGCATAGTTGCTTGGATATGCGCATTGGTCGTAAGATTAATTGGCCTAACAATAGGCATTATATAAATTAGTATAAGATAAAATAAAAATGCACCCGAAATATTGAAAGTGGAATCCAATATCTAAGGGTGCATTTTGTTTTAATCTTATTATAGGGATTTCGCGTTAGGGTGTTGATTATTTCTTGTCTTTAATCTTGCCTCTAATAAATTTATAAATATAGCAAAAGGCTATAAGACCGATTGCACAGTACGCAACAATCTTTTGATATTCTGTTGGCTCATTGGCACCGCCAGTTGATGCAAAAACTGCAGTGCATGCCAATAAAGAGAATGTTAAAAGCATACATAAAATAAGAGTGGGTCTTAATAGTTTTTTCATTAAAATGCCTCCTCGTGAGTATAGTTATTTATATTCTAGCAGAAAAAATCTTGAATGCAATATGAACAAGTCGTTTTAGCTCATTAAAGCGCAAAAACGTTTTGTGAATTTTTGTTAAAAAAATCCCTAAAAACAAGTATTTTCAGTGTTTTTAGCCACAAAAAGTAATGGCGAAAGACGCTAAATAGATGTATAATATAAGATACAATGTTTTGATTGGACTTGCGTTTTTTTACGCAAAAAATATAAGAAATGAGGAGTGTACTATGGCAGTATTTATTAACGGTCGCGATTTAACAATAGAAGAGGTAATTCGCGTATGTCGTAATAACGAAGAAGTACAGTTAACAGAAGAAGCTGTTGCAGCAGTAAAGAAGGCAAGAGCTTACATCGAAAAGAAACTGGAAGAAAAGGCTGTAATCTATGGCTTAACAACAGGATTTGGTAAATTTGCAAACGTTGTAATCGACAATGACCAGACTGAACAGTTACAGAGAAATTTAATCATCAGCCATACATGTGCTATGGGTAATCCTTACCCAAGACATTATGTAAGAGCGGCAATGTTACTTCGTTGCAACGCACTTGCAAGAGGGAACTCAGGTATTAGACTTGAAACTCTACAGACTCTCTTAGATATGCTTAACAAGGGTGTTCACCCTATTATCCCAGAAAAGGGTTCCTTAGGAGCCTCTGGAGACTTAGCTCCACTTTCCCACATTGCACTTGGTTTAATCGGCGAGGGAAAAGTTGAATACAAGGGCGAAGTAGTAGATGCTAAGGTTGCTATGTCAGACGCTGGTATTACACCTGTAGTCCTTGCAGCAAAAGAGGGCCTTGCACTAAACAACGGTACTCAGATGATGACAGCTGTTGGTGTAAACGTTCTTTGGGATGCAATGAAGCTTCAGAAGGTTGCAGATATTGCTTGTGCATTAACTGGCGAAGCTCTTCACGCAATCAAGAAAGCATATGACCACAAGGTTCATGAACTAAGAGGTCAGGAAGGTCAGAAGGTAGTAGCAGAAAACCTACTTGCTTTACTTTTAGGTTCCCAAAACGCATTACCACTTCAGCCAACAAAGGTTCAGGACCCATATACATTAAGATGTATCCCACAGATTCACGGTGCATCTAGAGACGCTATCAAGTATGCATACGAAAAAGTTTCCAACGAAATCAATGCGGTTACAGATAACCCTCTAGTATTCCCAGATGAAGACGAAGTAATCAGTGGTGGTAACTTCCACGGCCAGCCAATGGCTCTTACTTTTGACTTCTTAAAGATTGCTATCTCCGAATTAGCAAACGTATCCGAAAGAAGAACAGAAAGATTAGTAAACCCTGCTTTATCCGAAGGCTTACCTGCATTCTTGACAAAAGA